>NZ_ANAS01000007.1:0-161953 GCF_000341205.1 Nocardiopsis baichengensis YIM 90130
GTCCCCGCTACCAAAACGAAGGGGCCCGGTACTCGTCCGAGTACCGGGCCCCTTTCGTGTCCCGGTTTCTTTTTCCGGCCGGCCCGGCGCGCCGCGGGACCTCCGGCGCCCGCCGGGGCGCCCGGCCCGCAGGTCGGCCGCGGCCCGGAGCGGGGGCGGCGGGGCGGCCCTCCGGAATTCCGGTGCCGGGGTCCGTGCTCCGGTGCGGCCCTCCCCCCTGTCCGGGTGGCCTCGGACACCTTCGCGGGAAACGATTTGGTGTGCGGTTCGGATTCGCGCTACTGTGAAGACACACCGACGCGGGGTGGAGCAGTTCGGTAGCTCGCTGGGCTCATAACCCAGAGGTCGCAGGTTCAAATCCTGTCCCCGCTACCAAAACGAAGGGGCCCGGTACTCGATCGAGTACCGGGCCCCTTTCGTGTCGGACCTTTTCCCGCCCCCGGGCCGGACCTCAGCCGACCGGGCGGGTGCGCCCCTCCTCGATGGCGATCCTGCGGTCGGCGGCCGCGGCCACCGAAGGCTCGTGGGTGACGATGACGACCGCCGTGCCCCGGGTGCGGGCCTGCGCCAGCAGCTGCTCGATGATCTGATCGCTCGTGGTGCCGTCCAGGGCGCCCGTGGGCTCGTCGGCGAGCACCATGGCGGGTTCCATGCTCAGCGCCCGCGCCAGCGCCACACGCTGCTGCTCACCGCCGGAGAGCTGGTGCGGACGGGACGTGATCCGGTCCCGCAGGCCCACCGACTCCAGGAGGCGGCGGCCGTGCGCGCGGCGCCGGGACGCCGGCACCCCGCCGAGCACCATCGGCACGCACACGTTGGCCAGCGCCGTCCGCCGCTCCAGCAGGTGGAAGGTCTGGAAGACGAACCCGATTCCGGCGTTGCGCAGCCGGGCCCGGCCGCCCTCGCCCAGACGGGTCACGTCGACGCCGTCGAAGACGTGCTCGCCCCCGTCGGCGGCGTCCAGCAGTCCGATCATGTTCAGCAGCGTGGACTTTCCGGAGCCGGAGCGGCCCACGATCGCCACCACCTCGCCGCGCCCGACCTCCAGCGAGCAGTCGGTGAGCACCGGCAGGTGCCGGCCGTCGACGGTGAAGGACTTGTGCAGGCCGCCGACGCGCAGCAGCGGCTCTGCGCCCCGCATCAGTAGCCCTCCGTCCCGGCCCCGGCGTCCGCGTCGTCGCCGGCCCCGGGCACGTCGAAGTCGCCGTCCAGCGGAACGGGGTCCATGACCTGCTCGCCCTCCTCCAGGCCCGAGGTGACCTCGATCACCTCGCCGTCGGTGATGCCGAGTTCGACGTCGCGGACCTCCTCGGTGCCGCCGTCGCCCACCACCGTGACCTGTCCGGCCTCGGTGCCGCCGCGCACCGCGGTGACCGGCACCAGCAGCGCCCCGGTGGACGAGCCGGTGGTGACCGAGATCTTGCCGGTGACCCCGGAGAAGACCTCCATGTCGTCGGGGACCCGGCAGGTGAGCTGGGCGGTGGCGTCCCCACCGCCGGAGTCGGCCCCCGGCACGCCCATCCCGGGCATGCCGCCGTCCTCCTCCGCGGAGTCACCGGAGCCCCCGGTGTCGGAGGAGGCGTCCTTCTCGCCGAGCGCCATCAGGTCGCACTGCTCGGCGGGCGGCCCCTTGTCGATCTTGAGGGTGATCTCCTCGGGGTCGTCGTAGAAGCGGTACAGGTCGTTGGGCGGGATCTCCGCCACGGCCCGGTAGCGGCCCCCGCTGATCGAGGCGACGGCGGCCCCGGGGTCCACCGGGTCGCCTTCGGCCAGGCCGTTCAGGTCCGCCACCTTCCCGGAGACGGGGGCGGTGAGCTTCACCTCCCGGGTCTGCGGGACCGTGTCCCCGGCGTCCTCCCCTCCGGCGCCCTGCCCGCCCGTGGCGGGGGCGCCGTCCTGGACGCGCACGGTCGCGACGGGGGCGCCCTGGTCCACCTCCTGGCCGTCGCCGACCCACACCCGGGTCACGGTCCCCCCGCGCTTGGACACGACCTCCTTGGCCGGGTCCTCCCGCACGACGGCGTCCAGCACCAGGGTGTCGGTGATGTCACCGACCTCGACCGGCACCGCGGAGGACTCCTGGGCGGGCCCGCCGCCGGGGCCCGCGGGTTCGGCGGCGGACCCGCCGCGGCCCCACACGACCCAGGCCGTGCCCGCGCCGCCGACCAGCACGACGGCCGCCGCGGCGGCGATGATCCATTTCCTCACGTGATCCGCTCCTCTTCACGCGGCCGTTCGCCCGGCCGCTCCTTCGGCCCGCCTGTCGGTGTCCGGACCTCGGGGGTGTTCCTCGGATCGGGCCCTAGTCGCGCAGTCCGGCGACGACGGAGGTGCGCAGCGCCCGCCAGGCGGGGATGACGCCGGCCAGCAGGCCCACACCGGCCGCGCTGCCCAGGCCCACGAGCACGCCGGAGACCGGGACGGTCACCACCACGCCGTCCGGCAGGAGGTCGGCCAGCAGCAGGTGGGCGGCGCCGGCCCCGCCGTAGCACAGCGCCAGCGCGATCACCCCGGCCACCAGGGCCACCACCACGGCCTCGGCGACCACCACCACGAACATGGACAGCCGGTCGGCGCCCAGCGCGCGGTAGACCGCCAGCTCGCGCCGGCGTTCGCGGACCGTCACCAGGCCCACGTTGAGCACCCCGAGCAGGCCCGTGGTGAGCGTGATCGCCGCGATCCCCAGCAGGCCCAGCGACAGGTAGCCGAGGACCTCGCTGATCTGCTCGGCGTCGTCCATCCGGTAGACGTGGACGGCGTTCGGGTCGATGTCGGGAGCCCAGCGCCAGGCCGAGCCGATCAAGCGCTCCTTGAAGGCCTCCGGGTCGGCCCCCTCGGACGGGACCCGCACCGAGTACTCCAAGCCTCCCCCCATGCCGGCGGCGCCCTCGGTCCCCTCGGGGAAGGCGATCTCCTGCGAGGCGGGGGCGTTGAGCAGGTAGGCGGTGCCGCCCTCGCCCGTCATGCCGTCCATCGCCGTGGCCTCCACGACCCCGACCACCCGCACGTCCTGCCAGGTGCGGCTGCCGATCTGCAGGCCCTCGAACCCGTCGGAGGACTCCAGTCGGGCGGCCAGCGTGTCGGTGACCACCAGTACGGGGGCCAGTGATTCGGTGTCGCCTTCGGTGAACCAGCGGCCCTGGGTGAGGTTCATCCGGCGGATGTCCTCCAGGCCCGGTTCGGCGACGGTGAAACCGACCTCCGCGATCTCCCGGTCGCCCTGGCGCATCCGGATGTCGCTCTCGGCCCTGAAGTCCAATGAGACGGCCTGGCCGCCGGCGCGCAGCAGATCCTCCTTGAGCGCCCCGGTGTCCTCGACCGAGGGGAGGGAGACGGCGTAGGTCGCCGCCACGCCCCAGTTGGCCTCGGAGTAGGCCACCGCGTACCGCTCGCCGACGTGCCCGGCGGTGACCACGGTGATCAAGGCGCCGATACCGACGACGATGCCGGCGCAGGACAGGATGGTCCGCGAGACGTTGGCCCGGGAACCGGCGAAGGCCAGGACGAGGCCCGAGGTGATGGAGCGCAGCAAGCCGACGGCCCTTTCCTCGGCGGGGTCGGGGGACGGGGAGGGCCCGATGGGGCCTGAGGACATCATCGCGGCCGAAGGGAAGGGCGGTTCCCCGTGATGCGGGGGATTTCGGACACGGCGGGAGCCGCGGAGTCGGGTTCCAGGGTGATTGTGAGCGACTTCTGGAATGTCCGCCTTGACGGAGCGGAGCGGCCCGGAGCCGGAAGGTGCGCCCACCCGAACTGCGCCGACGCCGGACATGAGCGGACGGAGGCGCGGCGGTGCCCGCCGTCCGCGCCGTCGTCGAGGCAGGCCCCGGGTGGCCGGATCCGGTCGCAGGGGGCCGGGTGTCCGCGATCACGCCGGGTCCTCCGGGGGCGGCGCCCGTGCGTGTGGCGCCGGTGCGGGAACCACCGCCACCGACCGCCGGTCCCGATCCCCGTCGCCCGCTCGCAGGGCGGGCAGGGCGGGCAGGGCGAAGGGGCCCCGCGGTACCGCCGGACGGTTCCTCGTCGGGCGTTCGGAAGCCGCGGGGGAGCCGCCTCGGGGCCGGGGCCCGTCCTGCGACTCCGTGCGAGACCACAGCGTCACACCGCTCGGCGCGGCCCCTTCGCAGTGGGCCCCTTCGCAGCGGGCCCCATCGCTGGAGGGCCCGGGGCGCCCCCTACGTGATCCGGAACCCGTCGCAGGAGATGAACGCGCCGTCGTCGGCGGAGGACCAGACCACGGTGTAGGTGCCCTTGCCCGGCCCGGTGTCCGGGGCGGAGGCGGCGAAGTCGCCGGGGAACTCGAGTTCGGCCCAGCCGTCGCCGTCGGCCCGGGCCTCGGCGGTGCCCGCGGGGCCGTCCGGCCCCGTCACCTCGGCGCGCACCGTGAGGTCGGAACCGCCGGAGGCGTCGCGCAGCCCGATCGCGGCCGGCGCCTCGGACACCTTCCGGCGCGGGGCCGAGGTCTCCCATTCGCCGGGCACCGCCGTGACCGCCCGTGGCTCGCATGCGGCGGCCTTGGGGGCGAACCGCATCTGCGAGGGGGCGGGCTCGGGGGAGGCCGAGGCCTGGGCGGCGTGCTCGGCGGCGATCCGGGCCTCCAGCTCGGCGGTGTCGGGGCCGGAGCCGGTCCCGCCGCACGCCGGGGCGGCCGCCAGGCACACGGCGACCAGTGCGGCCGCGGCGGCGGGCCGGGGGAAACGGCGGGGGCACCGGGACCGGCGGGGTCGTCGGGTGGCGCGGTGGTCTGCGGGCACGACCGAAGAATACTACGGAGCGTTGTCAACTGTGCTCGGAGAGTGGGAAACAGGGGGCGGTGGGACCGCCTCCCGGAGCCGCGCCCGGAGAGCACCGGCCCCGGCCCCGAAGGGCCCAGAGCCGGGTTCCATGAGCGGCGGGACCGCCGCCTACCACCGCCGGGACGATGCGGCGTCCTTCATCGCCCTCCGCGGCGCCGGCCGCGCACGTGCCCACCACTCCCTCGGGAGGCTCCGGCCCCGGGCGCTCAGACCGGGCGGACCGGGGTGGGGCCTCCGTTCAGCCAGGTCAGGACGCGGTCGTGCAAGGCGCCGTTGGTGCACACCAGGGCGCCCCCGTCGGTGAAGGTCTGGCCGCGCAGGTCGGTGGCGCGGCCCCCGGCCTCCTCCAGCAGGACCGGCAGCGGCGCGGCGTCCCACAGCGACAGCTCCGGTTCCGCGGCGACGTCCACCGCGCCCTCGGCCACCATCACGTGCGACCAGAAGTCGCCGTAGGCGCGGGTCCGCCACACCGAGCGGGTCAGGCCCAGGAACGCCTCCAGGCGCCCCTGCTGCTCCCACTCGTCCATGTCGGAGAAGGACAGCGAGGCGTCCTCCAGCTCGGCGACCTTCGACACCCAGCAGCGGGTGGCCTTGGTCAGGCTGCGTCCGCTCCAGGTGCCGCCGCCGGGCGTGGCCCACCACCGGCGGAACAGGGCCGGCGCCGAGACCAGGCCCACGACCGGGCGGTCGTGCTCCAGCAGCGCGATCATGGTGGCCCACACGGGCACGCCGCGGACGTAGTTCTTGGTGCCGTCGATGGGGTCGATCACCCACACGCGGTGGCTGTTGCCGGTCTTGCCGTACTCCTCGCCCACCACGGCGTCGCGGGGGCGCGCGCGGGACAGGACGCTGCGCACCGTCTCCTCCACCGCGCGGTCGGCCTCGGTCACGGGGGTCAGGTCCGGCTTGGTCTCCACCCGCAGGTCCAGCGAGCGGAAGTGCTGTAGGGAGATGTCGTCGGCCGCGTCCGCCAGGACGTGGGCCAGACGCAGATCATCGTCAAAGGACGCCATGGCCGGTAACGCTACCGTCCCCGGTGCGCCCCACGGCAGTCCGGCACCCCCGCGTGACCGGATCGTGGCGCGGATCGACCGGGGCGGGCGGGAGCGCTCCGGCGGGCCCACGACCTGGGCCCCTGAGCGGCGGGCGCCGGGATGGCACCATGGCCCTATGGCCACCGAAGCATCCTCCGCCGCCGCTCCTTCGCCCGCGGACGCCCCGCGCCCGGGCGACGTCCGGGAGCGGCTGCTCGACTCCGCCTACGCCGCCGTGGTCGCGGGGGGCTGGTCGCGCATGCGGATGGCCGACATCGCGGCCGGCGCGGGGGTCTCCCGGCAGACGCTCTACAACGAGTTCGGCACCAAGGAGGGGCTGCTGCAGGCGGTGGTCATCCGGGAGGCCGACCGCTTCCTGGACCGCACCGAGGCGATCGTCTCCGGCCACCCGGGGGACGCGGCCGAGGCGGTGCGCGAGGCGGCGCTGTGGACGCTGCGCGCCTCGGCCGAGAACCCGCTGGTGCGGGCGGTGATCACCGGTGAGGAGGAGCTGCTTCCGGTGCTGACCACCCGCTCGCGCCCCCTGCACCTGGCCCTGCAGGAGCGGATGAACGCCTACCTGCGCCGCCACCACCCGCGGCTGGGGGAGCGGGGCGAGGTGCTGGTGGAGGTCTCGGTCCGGCTGATGGTCTCCTACGTCCTGGCGCCGACCGACCCCGAGCGGGCGGCCTCCCGGGTCGAGGCGGTCGCCCGGGCCCTGACCGGGCCGGTGCGCGAGAACGTCTGAAGCGCTCCCTGAGGGATCCCGCGGCGGCGGCCCCGCGCGGTCGCGGCCGGCTCCGGGAGCGGGGAAGGCCGGAAGGCGCGGAACGCCCTCTCCCCGGGGTGGTCGGGGCGCCCGGGGCGGTGCGGCGGATTCCCTTTTCTCCGCTTCGCCGTGAGACTGGCAGTGTGAGTGGAACGACGAGCGGGGCGGTGGCCCGGGCCGCGGCGCCCGCACTCCTCTTCGACCTCGACGGGACGCTGATCGACAGCGTCTACCAGCACGTCATCGCCTGGCGGAACGCCCTGGCCGAGGCCGGTATCGACCTGGCCGTGTGGCGGATCCACCGGCGCATCGGGATGAGCGGCGGGCTGTTCGTCAACGCCCTGGTGCGCGAGACCGGGCGCAAGCTCACCGCCGAGCAGGTCGAGGCGATCCAGCGGGCGCACGCCGAGGAGTACCTCAAGCAGCGGGCCTCGGTGGTGCCGCTGCCCGGCGCCGTGGAGCTGCTGCGCACCCTGACCGGCCGGGGCATCCCCTGGGCGATCGCCACCAGCGGGCAGCGCCGCACCGCCGGCCACGCCCTGGAGCTGCTCGGGCTGCCCGAGGACACCCTCATGGTCACCCGCGACCAGGTGCGGTTCGCCAAGCCCGACCCGGACCTGTTCCTGGCCGCCGCCGACCGGCTGGGCGCCGACCCGCGCCAGACCATGGTCGTCGGCGACAGCGTGTGGGACCTGCTGGCGGCCCGCCGCGCCGGGGCGCTCGGGGTGGGGCTGCTCTCCGGCGGGTACGGCCGCGACGAGCTGGAGCGCACCGGGGCCTACCGGGTCTACACCGACCCGGCCGACCTGCTGGACCGGCTCGACGAGCTGGGCGTGCGCTCGGGGGACGACGCGGGCTACGACGCGGGGGACGACCCGGTGTGACCGGCGGCGGAGGGCGGCCGGAAAACCGGGTGACGGCCCGGGCGGCCTCTGCTTGCATGGGGGCCATGTCCGACCCTGACGCGCTCCGCCTGCTGGGACTGCTCAGCGCCCCCGACCGGCTCCGCGCGCTCTCGGCGCTGGTGCTGGGGGCGGCCACCGGCGAGGAGGTCGCCGCCCGGACGGGCATGACGGGCAAGGAGGCGCTCCAGGCGCTGGAGCGGCTGGAGCGCGGGGGCGTCGCCGTGCGCGAGGAGGGGCGGTGGCGGCCCCGGCCGGAGACCCTGCGCGAGGCGGTGTCCCGGGCGTCGGCGGCCCGCGCCGAGGAGCCGGTCCCGGAGGGGACCGGGGCGGAGGAGGCCGCGGTGCTGCGCTCGTTCCTGCGTGAGGGGCGCATCACTGCGCTCCCGGTGCAGCGGTCCAAGCGGCTGCTCGTCCTCGACCACGTCGCCCGCGCCTTCGAGCCCGGGGTGCGCTACCGCGAGCCCGAGGTCAAAGCGGTCCTGCGCGCGTTCCACTCCGACCACGCCGCACTGCGCCGGGCCCTGGTCGACGAGGGGTTCCTGGACCGCGACAGCACCCGCTACTGGCGCTGCGGCGGCACCGTGGACCTGTGAGCCGCACGCCGGTCCGCCCGGGACCCCCTCTCACGAGGGGCTGCGGTTCCCGGCCCCGTGGGCGGGGGCGGGGGCGGAGTCCGGCACCGGGAGTCAGGAGGGGCCCGCCGCCGGTCGGTGCCCGGGGCCCGCGCGGCTCAGGCGGTCTCTTCGCCCGTGCGGCTGGCGAGCAGGCGGCGCAGGGAGGCGACCCGGGTCGGGGCCAGCCTCCCGTCGGACGCCCACGCGTCCAGGGCGCAGCCCTCGGCGTCGGCGGTGTGCGGGCAGCCCGGCGGGCACTCGGCGACGGCCTCCTCCAGGTCCGGGAAGCCCGCCACCACGTCGTCGGGGTCGATGTGCGCCAGGCCGAAGCTGCGCACCCCCGGGGTGTCGATGATCCAGCCGCCCCGGTAGGGCAGCGCCACGGCCGACGTGGAGGTGTGCCGCCCCCGGCCGGTCACCGGGTTGACGTGCCCCACCGCCCGCGCGGCCTCCGGAACCAGCCGGTTGACCAGCGTCGACTTACCCACCCCGGAGGAGCCCACGAGCACGCTGGTCCGGTCGGCCAGCAGGTCCTCCAGCTCCGCCGTGTCGCCGTCGTGGCCGGTGACCACGTGGCGCAGGTCCAGCGAGGCGTACTCCTCCAGCAGGGTGTCCGGGCGGGCCAGGTCGGCCTTGGTCAGGCACAGCACCGGGTCGAGGCCGGCGTCGTAGGCGGCGACCAGGCAGCGGTCGATCAGCCGCGGCTGCGGGTCGGGGTCGGCGAGCGCGCACACGATGACGAGCCGGTCGGCGTTGGCGACGATCACCCGCTCCACCGGATCGGTGTCGTCGGCGGTGCGGCGCAGCACCGAGGCGCGGCCCTCCACCCGCACGATGCGGGCCAGGGTGTCGGGGGTGCCGGTCAGGTCGCCCACCAGCGCCACCCGGTCGCCCACCACGATGCTGCCGCGCCCCAGCTCCCGGGCCTTCATCGCGGTGACCTCGCGGCCCTCGACCAGGCAGCGGTAGCGGCCCCGGTCCACGGCGGTGACCATCCCGGTACTGGCGTCCTCGTGCTTGGGGCGCTTGCGGGTGCGGGGGCGCGAGCCCCCGCGCGCGCGAACACGGACGTCGTCCTCGTCCAGGTGGCGACCGCCGCCCCTCACGCCAGGACCTCCGCCCACAGCCCGGGGAAGTCGGGCAGGGTCTTGCCGGTCGTGGCGATGTCCTCCACCTCCACACCGGGGACGGCCAGGCCGATGACGGCGCCTGAGGTGGCCATGCGGTGGTCCTCGTAGCTGTGGAACAGCCCGCCGTGCAGCGGCCGGGGGCGGACGACCAGCCCGTCGGGCAGCTCCTCGGCGTCCCCGCCCAGGCGGTTGACCTCGCGCACCAGGGCGGCGATCCGGTCGGTCTCGTGGCGGCGCAGGTGGGCGATGCCGGTCAGCCGTGAGGGGGAGTCGGCCAGCGCGGCCACCGCGGCGACGGTGGGGGTGAGCTCGCCGACGGCGCGCAGGTCGGCGGTGATGCCGTGCACCGCGCCGGTGCCGCGGAACTCCAGGCCCGCCTCGGTGAAGGCCGCCTCGCCGCCCATCCGGGTGAACATCTCGCGCAGCGCGTCGCCGGGCTGGGTGGTGCTGCGGGGCCAGTCCCGCACGGTGACGCGCCCGCCGGTGACCAGGGCCGCGGCCAGGAACGGGGCGGCGTTGGACAGGTCGGGCTCGACGGTGACGGCGGTGGTGCTGATCGTGCCGGGGGCGACCGTCCACACGTCGGGCTCGGAGGTGTCGACCGGGACGCCGGCCTCGCGCAGCATCTCCACCGTCATGTCCAGGTGGGGCTGGGAGGGCACGGGCGGCCCGGAGTGGCGCACCTGCACACCCTCCTTGAACCGGGCGCCGCTGAGCAGAAGGGCGGAGATGAACTGGGAGGAGCCGGAGGCGTCCAGCTCCACGCGGCCGCCGCGCAGCGCGCCGGTGCCGCGCACGGTCATCGGCAGCGCGCCGCGGCCGCCGTCGTCGATGTCGGCGCCCAGCGCGCGCAGGGCCTGCAGCAGCGGGCCCACCGGCCGCTCGCGCGCCCGCGGGTCGCCGTCGAAGTGCACGTCGCCGTCGGCGAGCGCGGCCAGCGGGGGGACGAACCGCATCACGGTGCCGGCGTTGCCCACGTCGAGGCGCACCGGGCCGCGCAGCGTGGCCGGGGTGAGGGCCCAGTCGTCGCCGTCCTCGCGCACCCGGGCGCCGAGGGAGCGCAGGGCGTCCGCCATCAGCTCGGTGTCCCGGCTGCGCAGGGGGCGGCGCACGGTGGCGGGCGTGTCGGAGAGCGCGGCCAGGACCAGGGCGCGGTTGGTCATGGACTTGGACCCGGGCAGCGCGACCTCGGCGTCCACGGGGCGTTCGGCGGTGGGCGCGGGCCAGTGCGGTGCGGATGCAGGCATGACACCAGCCTAGCCGCCGGGTGCGGGGGGCCTGCCGGGTTCGTCAGGTCGCGGCGTGCGAAGCTGGCCGCCCGGGGGACACGGTCACGGCGACGGGAGGCCGGTGATGGCGGCAGGAGCGCGTCACAGGGACAAGGAGCACGGCTACGAGGTGCGCGTCCGGTGGACGGGCAACCGGGGCGAGGGCACGGCCTCGTACCGGGCCTTCGGGCGCGACCACGACGTCGAGGCCGAGGGGCGGCCGCTGCTCAAGGGGTCGGCCGACAAGGCGTTCCGGGGCGACCCCGAGCGCTGGAACCCGGAGGACATGCTGGTGGCGGCGCTGAGCGAGTGCCACATGCTCTCCTACTTCGCCCTGGCGGTGGGCGCCGGTGTGAACGTGGTGGCCTATGAGGACCGGGCGACGGGGACCATGGTCACCCACGCGGACTCCAGCGGCGAGTTCACCGAGGTCGTGCTGCACCCGGTGGTGACGGTGGCCGACGCGGCGATGGTGGAGCGGGCGCGGGAGCTGCACGACAAGGCGCACCGGGCGTGCTTCATCGCCAGGTCGGTGAACTTCCCGGTCCGCAACGAGCCGGAGATCCGGGTGCAGGAGGGGTAGGCGGCGCGCCCCGCCGCTTCGGACGGAGGAGGCGGTGCCCCAGGCCGCGCCGGCCCAGGCCGAGGCGTAGGCCGACGGCAAGCTGCACGTCTACACCGGCTACAACCGGACCGGCTGGTGCGACGCGTGGGCGGGCAACGCCAAGAACTGGGGCGACTGCCGCAACCGCGTCTCGTCGCTGTGGAACAACGGCTACCCGGGCAGCTACGACGACGTCTGGGTCTACTGGGGCCTCAACCACTCCGGCGCGCGCCGGGGCGTCTACAACGGCGTCGTCCTGAACAACCTGAACAAGTGGGACTTCGACGCCAACACGGGCGCGGGCTCCGGGCAGGCGCTCAACAACAACATCTCCTCCCACCAGTGGACCAACCTCCCCTGGCGCGGTGTCCGGGTCGGCCGACCCGGCCGACCCGGCCGACCCGGCCGCCACGCCACCGGGCCCCGGCGTCCGCGCGTCCCTTCGGCCGGGCGCCGGGCCCCGGCCGCCCCCGGGAGCACTGCCCGCCACCCGCACCGACACCCCCGTTGATCTCGGGGAAGTCGGGGTAATACCGGCGAGTATTACGCCGACTTCCCCGAGATCAACGACAAGGAAGGGGGCGCGCAGCCGGGGCGGGGCCGCCGATCACGCCGCAGCGGCCGCACCGCTCACACGGGCGAGGCCGAAGGTTCCACCACTCCAGCGGACACGACCGAAGTGCGGCGCACCGTCCTCGACAACCTGCCCGAGGGGTACGAGGAGGGCATGGACTTCGGGATGATCGGCTACCACGTCCCCTTGGAGCGCTACCCGAAGACCTACAACGGCCGTCCGCTGGGCTACGCGGGACTGGCCGCCCAGAAGAACCGCAACGCGCTGTACCTGATGGGGGTCTACGGGCTCGAGCAGGAGGAGTTCCGCGAGAAGCGGCCGGCGACGGGCAAGCGCCTGGACATGGGCAAGGCGTGCGTGCGCTTCACGGGGCTGGACGGCGTGCCGCTGGACGTCGTCGCCCGCTGGCCGGTCGACGACTTCATCGCGCGTCACGAGGAGCTGCGCGGCGCTCGACGGTGACCGGCGGGCGCGCCCGTGCACTCGGCGTTCTCTCGGTGCCCCGGCCGCCGCCCGCCTCGCTCAGGAACCGTCCGGCACTTCGAGGAGCTGGAAGCCGGCCCCTTCGGGGTCGACGATGGCGGCGATGGTGAACCCCCCGAGGACCATCGGGCCCATGACGGTCGTGCCGCCCGCCTTGTTCGCGGCGGCGACGGCCCCCTCCACGTCCGTGGTGGCGAAGTAGGGGATCCAGTGGGGAGGGATGTCCTGCGGGTAGCCCTCGTCGCCTCCTTGGTCGAAGACGCCGCCGAACCCGGTGCCGTCCAGGCTGAGGACCCGGTAGCCCGAGCCCTCGGCGAGGTCCCAGCCGAAGAGGCGGGAGTAGAAGGCGGAGGCGGCGTCGACGTCGCGGGTGTGCAGGTCGACCCAGCAGAGCGTGCCGGGATCGCCCATGGCCTCGGCCCCGGTGAAGTCCCTGGGCTGCCAGAGCTGGAAGGCGGCGCCGGTGGGGTCCACGGCGACGGCGAAGCGGCCCTCGTCGAAGACGTCGAGGGGGCCGAACAGGACCGACCCGCCGGCGTCCCGGACGGTCTCCAGGCTCGCGTCGACGTCGGCCACCCGGAAGGAGACGTTCCAGGCGACCGGCTGGTCTTCCCCGTACAGCGGGGTGACGGCGGCGACGCGGCGCCCGCGGAGCGAGGCGATCGTGTACCCGCCGGCCTCGGGGCGGGGGTCGGTGGCCAGGTCCCACCCGAACACCTGCGCGTAGAAGTCCCCTTCCCGAGCGGTGTCCTGCGCTCCCAGCTCGACCCAGCACGGCCCGTTGACCATGGGTTCCGTCGTCATGGCAGGTTCTCCTCCGTCAGCGGTGGACTCGTGCCCGGATGCTAGGCCGCGGGGGCGACATTCCCCCGGGAGGCGCGCCGGGAGCAGTCCGCCGGGGTCAGAACCCCTCCTCGGCCCGCTCCCGCAGCCGGTCCAGCTGCTCCCAGTGCCTCTTCGTCGCCCGTGGGAGTTTGCAATACGGACCCTTAGTGCGCGGACACGTGAACGGCCCCGCCCGGGGGTGGGCGGGGCCGTCGGTGCGCGGTCAGGCGTCGAGCTTGCCGGCGATACGCGTGACCAGGTCCTGTAGATGGGACATCCCGGTCTTGAGGGTGCTGACGTCGTCCTTCAGAGCGCTCACGTCGGTCTTGAGGGTGGCCACGTCGCCCTTCAGAGTGTGCACCTCACTCTGGAGTTCGGCCTGTCCGGATTCGAGGCTGTCGAGGCGGCCTTCGACCGCGTCGAACCGGAGGCCGATCTGGCGGAACCCCTCGCGGGTCTCGCGGCGGTGCTCCATGAAGGCGTCCGCGAGGGAGTTGATCCGGTGGTCGGTGTTGAGCTGCTGTGCCTGAATGCTCCGCTTGTCCACGGAGCGTTCGATGAAAGCGGCTTCGAGGTTGGTGAGCCGCTGTTCGAGGCTGGGCATCGGGGTTTCCCCTTCCGGAGGGAAGCAGGTGGTCACAGGTTAGCCGTGATGCTGAAGGAGGGGGCGCCCTCGTGCGGGGCTGTGGAGAACCGTCGGGTGCGACGTCTCCCGGGCTCTGCCGCCGGCCCGGGGGGGGCGTCCCTCAACCTCGCCCACTTGTCGGTACCTGTCGTCTGACGTCATATCCCGTTAATGGCCGTCCGGGGGTGAATAACGTCGTCCCATGGAGATCGATCTCGAGGGGGCGGGAGCCGCTGTACGAACAGATCGCGGCCGTCGTGGCGGTCCGCATCGCCGATCGGACCTACGAACCCCGGCGCAGGATCCCCTCGGAGGCAGCGCTGTGCGAGGAGTTCTCCGTCTCCCGGCCGACGGTGAGGGCGGCGGTGAAGCTCTTGAGCGACCAAGGGCTCACCGTGACGGTGAGGGGCAAGGGCAGGTTCGTCGCGGAGACGAGCGCCGGGCATGACGACTGACCGTCAGCGGACGGCCACGGGCAGAGTGCGGCGGTGAAGGCGCCCTCATTGCGGACTCACGTCGCGCTCCAGCCGGACCAGCGGAAGACCTCGATCAGGATCACGGGGCCGGTCGGAGGGGCGGCCCGGTACTCGCGGTAGCGGTCGAGCAGCTGTGCCAGAGCGCGGTCCCTCGGTTCGCCCTCGTGGACGACATTCGCCGTCCCGTCCGCCCTCGCCCACCAGAGCCGGCTCCACTCGTCCGAGTACTCGTCGGCCAGCAAGCAGACCTTGGGGTTCTGTTCGATGTTGGCCAGGCGCTTCAAACGCATCGTCGACTTGGGCTTGTGGTCGATCGCGATCGCCGCGGTGTCCCCCTCGACCGCGAACGTCACGGGGACGCAGTGCGGCTGTCCGTCGGCCGAGACCGTGGCCAGCCGCGCCACCCGGCTCTCGATGAACGCCGTGCGGGCCCGTTCGGATGTCCATCGCACCCGCCGACCATCGCACGGGGAGCGGCCCCGGTTCCAGGAGGAGCGTGTCCGGGGCCGCGTTCAGGGGTGAGCCGGTCAGACCCCGACGCCTCGTCGCATGGCGCGGGTGCCGAAGGTCAGGCCCAGTGCCGCGACGGCGGCCGCCGACAGGGCGCCCCAGGCGATCGCCGGGTCGGTGAACGACCCCGCGAACAGGGTCCGCATCGCTTCGGCGATGTGGGTGACCGGGTTGACCGCGGCCACCGTCTGGAGCCACTGCGGGCCGAAGTCCATCGGCAGCAGCACCCCCGACAGCAGCATCAGCGGGAACACCGCCAGCTGCGTCACCCCGTAGAACAGCTCACCGCTCGGGGCCGACACCATCGCCAGCAGGAACGACAGCGCCCCCAGCCCCACCCCGAACACCGCGAGCAGCAGCAGTCCCGCCAGCACGCCCAGCGGGTACAGCTCGAAGCCCAGCGGGATCGCCAGCAGGACGATCAGCACCGCCTGCACCAGCAGCACCGAGAACTCCTTGAGCGCCCTTCCGATCAGCATCGCCGTGCGGTTCAGCGGGCTCACCAGCATGCGCTCCATCGCGCCGCCCAGCAGTTCCACGAGCAGGTTGTAGCCGGCCATCATCGGCCCGAACAGGCACAGCATCACCAGCACCCCGGGGACGAACCACTGCCACGAGCCCCCGGCCGCGCCCTCGGCCGAGCCTCCTCCCGCGCCGACGCCTCCCAGCAGCGGGCCGAAGAAGAAGAGCAGCAGCAGCGGCTGCCCCATCGTGAACAGCATCCCGAGCGGGTCCCGCACCGACGGCGTGACCTCCCGGGTGTAGACGGTCGCCACGTCCCGGACGAAGGAGGCGGCGGCAGGGCGGGCGGGCCCGGAGCCGGCGGCGGTCGTGGCGGACAGGGACGGTGCGGCCATCAGGCGGTCTCCTCTTCGTTCAGGCTCCGGCCGGTCAGGGCCAGGAACACGTCGTCCAGCGTCGGCCGCACCCCTCGCGCGGCGGCGATCTTCACCCCCGCCACGTCCAGGGCGCCGAGCAGTTCCGGCATCGCCGCGTCCGCGTTCGGGACCGTGACGGCCAGACCGGTGCCGGCGGGGCCGGAGGGGGAGGGGGCGGCGGAGCCGGCGAACCGGGCGGCGATCTCGGCCGCGCGGGCGGCGTCGGCCGCCTCCCGCAGCGTCAGTTCGATCCGGTCGCCGGCCATGTCCGCCTTGAGGCCGTCGGCGGTGCCGTCGGCGATGGTCCGGCCCCGGTCGACGATCACCACCCGCTCGGCCATGCTGTCGGCCTCCTCCAGGTAGTGCGTGGTCAGGAAGAGCGTCATCCCGCTCTCCTCGCGCAGGCGCAGGACGAACCCCCAGACCTCGGCCCGGCTGTGCGGGTCCAGCCCGGTGGAGGGCTCGTCCAGGAACAGCAGCTCGGGCTCGTGCACCAGCCCCAGCGCGACGTCCACCCGCCGCCGCTGCCCGCCGGAGAGCGTCGTGGGGGTGCGGTCCGCGAACTCCCGGAGCTCCAGGCGGTCCAGCAGCTCGTCGGCGCGCTCCTTGGCCCGTGCCCGGGTCATTCCGTACGCCTTGCCCTGCGCCACCAGTTCGTCGCGGACCCGGTGGTGGTCGGAGGCGGCGTTCTTCTGGCTCACGTAGCCGATGCGCCGGCGCACACCCGCCGGGTCGTCCGCGATGTCGCATCCGGCGACGGTCGCCGTCCCCGACGTCGGCGGGAGCAGGGTGGTGAGCATGCGCAGCGTGGTGGACTTGCCCGCGCCGTTCGGCCCGAGGAAGGCCAGCAGCGTTCCGGCCTCCACGTCCAGGTCGAGGCCGCGGACGGCCTCGACCCCCGGCCTTCCGCGCTTCTGCGCGAAGGTCCTCGTCAGTTTTCGGGCATGGATCATGGCCCCTCCTCAAGGGGTGGCTCGGTTCGGATGGGAGCAGGCCCGTGCCCGCTTCTCGGCACGGCGATGGGCCCCCGTTCGGGGGTGCTCGGCTCGGAAGGGTCTTGATTCTGACCCGGGAAAGGGCGGAAGGCAAACGCGAACACACGTCTCACGTTCGCTCTGACCTGCGGAAATGCGGAAACGCGAACGTGTCTTCGTGGAAGTTTCCATGGCGGACTTCCGGCAGGTGGGAATGGCCACGGGAACCGGGGAATCCGCTGATTCGCAGAAGGCCCGGAGCCGAGTGCGGTCACCGCCGCGTGTTCGGGGGCTCCTCATCGTCGCCGGGGGCGGTTTCAGGTCCGTGGTCGTCGTAGAGGTGGACGCCGTCGGCGAGGTCGTGGGCGCGGCGGGTGAAGTGGTCGGTGTCGAGGAGGGACCGGTAGGGGCGGCCGGCGCGCGGGGGCGGGTCGTCGAGTTCGGTCAGGAAGCGGCCGATGTCGGGCTGGACGAGGGTGGGGGCGTGGTCGGCGTCGCGGTCGCGGGCGGTGGCGATCCAGAGGGTGTCGGTGCGGCGGATGGCGCAGCGGTGGCCGTAGTGGGCGCGCAGGAGGTCCAGGAGGGGGTCGCGCTCGCCGGTCACAGCAGGCCTCCTCGGAGGGCGGCCAGGACCCGGTGCAGGTCGCGGGCCATGTACTCCTCGATTGAGCGAGGGAAGCGGTTCTGCCTGCGGGAACACGCGGTGAATCTTGACGAGTTCCTGGAAGCCGGGAACGAGGTGGTCCGCATATGGACTCGGATGAACAGTCCGGACAGGCTGCCGGATTGGTTCTATCGGGTCCCTGAATTGGAACGTGAGGCTTCGGAGATCCGAGAGTTCCAGCCGCTTCTCATCCCTGGACTTCTCCAGAACAGGGCTTATGCTCGGTCGCTGTTCCGCGCCTCAAGACCGTGGGCTCGGTCGGCTGAACTAGAGCGAATGATCGAGGCGCGCGTCGTCCGTTGGGGCCTGCTGGAGGATGACGATCGCCCCCTTCTGTGGTTCGTGCTCAGTTCCAGTGTGCTCACCAGCCCAGTGGGGCCGAGGGAGTGCATGATCGAACAGCTCGATCGGCTCTCGGCGCTGGTCGAAGACGAGAAGATCTACCTCCAGGTACTCCCCGCGGACGCGCCTGCCGCTCCTGGCAGGGACGGCCCCTTCAGGCTTTATCGCTTTCCCGACCGGACGACGCTCGCGTCGGCGGAGTACATGACCGGTGAGAAGATCATCGACGACACCGAACCTGAGAAGCTTCGGCACTGCGAGATAGTCTTCGGTGCTCTCCAGGCGGCTGCTCTTCCGAGCACTGATGCGCTGGATCAGATAATGAAGGCGAGGATTGCGTTCCAATGACATGCGACAAAGCCGCGTGGCACAAGAGCAGCTACAGTGGCTCGTCGGGGAGTTGTGTCGAGGTGGCTGAAGCGGAGATCGTCCGAGTGCGTGACACCCAGAACAAGCACCTCGGCCACATCGAGTACACGCCCGGTGCCTGGGTGGCCTTCCTGGTCGGCGTCTGCGGCGGGGAGCTCTGACGCCCCGCGGTCCCGGTCTCGGCCGGGGCCGCGCGGATTCCTCCCGGGCAGTGCCAGACTTGTCCTCATGTGCGGACGTTTCGCCAGGGCCAGGAACGCCCACGAGCTCCAGCTCGCCTTCGACTTCGCCGAGGCTCCCGACCCCTCGGGACCGAGCGACCCCCGTTCCCGGCCTCCCCTCGAAGAGCTTCAGCCGGACTACAACATCTCCCCGGGCAAACACGTCTACGCCGTCCTGGGCACCCCGCCCAACGAGGCCGCGCAAGGGGTCCCGCCCGGTCCGCGGAGTCTGGCCTCCTTCCGCTGGGGCCTGGTCCCCTCCTGGGCCAGGGACGCCAACGTCGGCTTCAAGATGATCAACGCCCGCAGCGAGACCGTGGCCGACAAGCCCGCCTTCCGCTCCGCTCTCGCCCGGCGCCGCTGCCTGCTGCCCGCCGACGCCTACTACGAGTGGCAGCTGCTCCCCGACGCCGCCCCCGGCACCTTCGAGCCCGGCACGTCCCCCGCCACCGACCCCGGCCACAAGCGCCGCAAGTCCTCCTCGAAGAAGAGGCCCTTCTCCGTGGCCTACGCCGACGGCGAGCCGCTGGCCCTGGCCGGCCTCTTCGAGCGCTGGCGCGACCCCGAGGTCCCCGAGGAGGACCCCGCCGCCTGGGTCTGGAGCTGCACCGTCGTCACCACCCAGGCCGTCGGCGGCCTGGAGGAGGTCCACGAGCGCATGCCGGTCGTCGTCCCCCGCCGGGAGTGGGCCTCCTGGCTCGACCCGGCCGCCGGGTTGGCCGACGTCCAGCGCGTCATGGCCTCCACCCCGGTCGCCGACTTCACGGTGCGCGAGGTCTCCACCGCCGTCAACAGCATCAAGAACAACGGCCCTGAGCTGCTGGAACCGCCGTCCTCCGACGCCGCGGGCGAGGAGGAGACGCTCTTCTGACGGCTCCCGGGCCGGGGCCGGACCGGGACACCGCCGGGCCCCGGGGGTGGATCGGGGCGCCGCCGCCTGGTTAAGGTGGCTGCGGTCATATGATCGCCGCGCTACTTCACGCGCGGTGCACCGTGACGACGGTGCGTGATTGGACAATCGCAAACACGCGGGAGCTCGCGCCTTGGCGGGCTGAGAGGGCGGCTGCCTCCAGAAGGCGGCGGTGTCGCCGACCGCAGAACCTGTTCGGGTAATTCCGACGTAGGGAGGCGTGCCTTGACGGCGCTCGACGACCGTGACGTCCGACACTCCGTGACCACCGGGCCCATCAAGGGCTCGAAGAAGGTCTACCAGGAGGTCCCCGACCCCGATGGCGGGTCGGTGCTGCGCGTTCCCCAGCGCAGGGTCGGTCTCAGCAACGGCACCCACTTCGACCTGTACGACACCTCCGGCCCCTACACCGACGACGACGCCGACATCGACGTGCACGCCGGCCTGGCCCCGGCGCGCGCCGACTGGATCGCCGCGCGCGAGCCGCTCAACGGGGCGGTCACCCAGCTGGCCTACGCCAAGGCCGGGACGATCACCCCCGAGATGCGCTTCATCGCCGCCCGGGAGGGGCTGGACCCCGAGTTCGTCCGCTCCGAGGTGGCGATCGGCCGGGCGGTGATCCCCGCCAACCGCTGCCACCCCGAGTCCGAGCCGATGATCATCGGCAAGAACTTCCTGGTCAAGATCAACGCCAACATCGGCAACTCCGCGGTGACCTCCTCGGTCGCCGAGGAGGTGGAGAAGATGGTGTGGGCCACCCGCTGGGGCGCCGACACCGTGATGGACCTGTCCACCGGCAAGCGGATCCACGAGACCCGCGAGCGCATCCTGCGCAACTCCCCGGTGCCCATCGGCACCGTGCCCATCTACCAGGCCCTGGAGAAGGTCGACGGCGACCCGGCCAAGCTGAGCTGGGAGATCTACCGCGACACCGTCATCGAGCAGGCCGAGCAGGGCGTGGACTACATGACGGTGCACGCCGGCGTGCTGCTGCGGTACGTGCCGCTGACCGCCCGCCGCACCACCGGCATCGTCTCGCGCGGCGGCTCCATCATGGCCGCCTGGTGCCTGGCCCACCACAAGGAGAGCTTCCTCTACACCCACTACGAAGAGCTCTGCGAGATCCTGCGGGCCTACGACATCACCTTCTCGCTGGGCGACGGCCTGCGCCCGGGCTCCATCGCCGACGCCAATGACGAGGCGCAGTTCGCCGAGCTGCGCACCCTCGGCGAGCTGACGCACATCGCCCGCGCCCACGACGTGCAGGTGATGATCGAGGGCCCCGGCCACGTGCCGATGCACAAGATCGCCGAGAACGTGCGCCTGGAGGAGGAGCTCTGCGGTGAGGCCCCCTTCTACACCCTGGGCCCGCTGGCCACCGACGTCGCCCCCGGCTACGACCACATCACCTCGGCGATCGGGGCGGCCCAGATCGGCTGGCACGGCACCGCGATGCTGTGCTACGTCACCCCGAAGGAGCACTTGGGCCTGCCCAACCGGGACGACGTCAAGACCGGAGTGATCACCTACAAGCTGGCCGCCCACTCCGCCGACCTGGCCAAGGGCCACCCGAGGGCCCAGGAGTGGGACGACGCCCTGTCCCAGGCCCGCTTCGAGTTCCGCTGGCAGGACCAGTTCCACCTGGCCCTGGACCCGGAGACGGCGCAGGCCTACCACGACGAGACGCTGCCCGCCGAGCCCGCGAAGACGGCGCACTTCTGCTCCATGTGCGGGCCGAAGTTCTGCTCGATGAAGATCACCCAGGACGTGCGCCGCTACGCCGAGGAGAACGGCCTGTCCACGGTGGAGGCCATCGAGAAGGGCATGGCCGACAAGTCCGCCGAGTTCGCCGACCAGGGCAAGCGCGTCTACCTGCCGGTGGCCGACTGACGGCCGCCCCGGTGCGGGGACGGCTCATCCCCGCACCGGGGTGAACGGCACACGGCGGGCGCGCGGGGCACGGTGCCGCCTTGCCGCCCGCCGGGCCCGGCCACCGGGGCGAGCCTCCGGGGCCGGGCGACGACGCACGACGACAGGTGAGGTCCGCGGCCTTTCCGGCGGCACTGCCGGGCACGGGGCGTGCGGGCGGCCACCGGAACGGGCGGCGACGATCGGCCGATGCCCTGTTCGCGGCCCCAGCCGGGAGAAGGGCCGCCGGCGGTCCCCGCGCTTCCCGGACAGCCTTCCAGGGGCGACCCGACGGTGTGCGATCCCCGGGATGCGATCCCCGTCGGCAGGGGCGGCCCTACTCCGGCTTGCGGGCGCTCGCCAGCAGGTGCACGCCGACGTAGTCGTCGGACTCCTCGGCGTGGAGCTCCATCTCGACCAGCCGTCCCAGCGCCCGCGGGTCGCGCTCCATCATGACCTCGACCGTCGAGGCCGACAGCACGGTGCGCGGGCGGATCCACTCGGTCTCCAGCCCGGCCCCCGACAGCATCTCGGTGAGCTGCTCGGCGGTGAAGCAGCGGGTGATGGACCCGTCCGGCCAGGGCACCAGCAGCACATCGGCCGAGGGGGCGAAGCTCAACTCGGGCCAGCAGTCCTGCTCGGCGAGGAGCGCCATCCCCAGCACCACCGAGTCCACGCACAGCAGCGCGCGGCCGCCGGGCCGCAGCACCCGGGCGATCTCGCCCAGCGCCTCCTCTGTGGCCAGCTGGCGGGAGAGCACCCTGTTGTCGGCGATGACCCCGTCGAAGCCCTCGGAGGCGAAGCCCAGCAGCGCCGCCGGGTCGCCCACCACCGGCCGCATCCGCCCCGGGGCGCGCCCCGGGCGCGGCGCCGGTGCATGACCGTTGACCAGCGACAGTGCGGGCTTGGGCGCCTGGTCGGCGCTGGGCAGCAGGGTGACCACGTCGTGCCCGGCGGCCACGGCCCGGGGTGCGCCGCGGAACTCGGGGGCGGACAGGTCGAGCAGGCGCGAGGGCGCGGCGGGCAGCCACCGGGCGAGCTGCGCCCCGGCGACCGCCCAGTAGAAGCGCCAATACGCCGATAGCGGATCGGATCCGGCGAACTGCTCCGCAGGGGAGCGCGTCGGCTCCTCAGGAAGGGCGTCGGCGGGGGCGCCGGTCCATGAGGACGCCGGGGTTCGGGCCGCGAAACCAGAGGACGGGCGCACGACACTCCTCTCCCACGTCGTCTGCACAGGTTCCTACCCGCGCCTGCGCCCGCATCACCTGCGGGAGCGCGTGCTGCGCGGGCCTTTTGCACGCATGAGGCGAGCGTACGCCCGTCGGCCGCGGAGCGGGTCCGGGACGGCGCGAAAGGTGTGCGCGGAATCGCATGCGATTCCGTTCGGCGGAATCAGCGGGGGGCGGCCGTTGTTTGCACCTCCATCACGCACCCGCACCACGGACCCGAACGCCGACCCGGAGCGCGCGGAGCGCCCCCGTCCACGCGTCCGGAGGCAACGAGGGAGGTCAGAAGCGTCCATGGCGGCAACGGGCACCTGCGGCGTCCTCGAACGGGAGACCGCCACACGGCCATCCGGCCCAAGCGTGCGCCCTGCTCCCACCGCGTCGTATCGTGAGGCGACGATGGTCACCCCACGGCGGACCGGTACAAGGAGGCAGGCGGGCTTGAGTCAGGGCCAGGAGACACTCGACGAGCGGGGGGCTCGGTTCGAGCGGGACGTGCTCCCGTATTTGGACCAGCTGTACTCGGCCGCGCTGCGGATGACCCGCAACCCCTCGGACGCCGAGGACCTCGTCCAGGAGACCTTCGCCAAGGCCTTCGGGTCGTTCCACCAGTTCAAGGAGGGGACGAACCTCAAGGCGTGGCTGTATCGCATCCTCACCAACACCTTCATCAACTCCTACCGCAAGAAGCAGCGTGAGCCGAAGCAGGCCGGTACCGAGGACGTCGAGGACTGGCAGCTCGCACAGGCCGCCTCGCACTCCTCCTCGGGGCTGAAGTCCGCCGAGGCCGAGGCGCTCGAACACCTTCCCGACAGCGACGTCAAGCGCGCGCTGCAGGAGCTGCCGGAGGACTTCCGGATCGCGGTGTACCTCGCCGATGTGGAGGGCTTCGCCTACAAGGAGGTCGCCGAGATCATGGACACCCCCATCGGGACGGTCATGTCGCGGCTCCACCGGGGCCGCAGGCAGCTCAGAACGCTTCTGGAGGAGTACGCCGTCGACCGGGGCTTCCTCTCCGGCGGGGAGCCGGGCCGCGAGTCGGTGGCCTCGGGGGCGCGCAACGACGGGGCGACGCGGGAGGAACGGCGATGAGCGGCTGCGGTGGAGAGCACGAGACCCCGTGCAGCGAGGTCCTTGAGCGGCTGTACGTCTACATCGACGGGGAGCTCGCCGACGCCGGCTGCGACGAGATCCGGCGGCACCTGGACGAGTGCCGCCCGTGCCTGGAGGAGTACGGCCTTGAGGAGGCCGTCAAGAAGCTGGTGGCCAAGCACTGCGGGTGCGACCCCGTCCCCGGCGACCTGCGGGGCAAGGTGCTGACCCGGATCGAGGCGGCCCGCGTGGACATGCAGTACCGGGAGGGCGCCGCCGAGTAGGCGGCCCCCGAGCGGATGGAGTGGGGCGGTGCCCGGTGGGGCGCCGCCCTTCGTCGTGTGGGGAGCGGGTGCGCGGGGCGCATGGGCGGGGGTGTACGGGGGCGCCGCGCCCCGGAGTGCGGAGCGGATGGTGTCCCGCCGGGTCGCTCGCGGTCCCGGCCGCAGGCGGCGACGGAGCAGCTGGCGCCCCGCTCGCGCCTGCTTGCCGGGTGGCGGGCCGCCGCCGGTCGAGGCGGGAGGGCGGCGACGACGAAGCCGGGCGGTTCCCCGCTCCTGCTGGTCGGCCGCCGGGTCGCTCGCGGTCCGGGCCGGAGGCGGCGACGGGTCAGCAGGTGCCCCGCTCGCGGCTGCTTGCCGGGTGGCGGGCCGCCGGTGGCCGGGCGGGAGGGCCGTGTCCACCCGGGGCAGAAGGTCGTGTCCGCTGGCGGGGGGGGACCCTCCGGGCCCCGGCCGCCCCCCCCGGGGGCACTGCCTGCCGCCCGCAGCGACGCCCTTGTTGATCTCGGGGAAGTCGGGGTACTACTCGCCCGTACTACCACCACTTTCCCGAGATCAACGCCAAGGAGGCGCGCACCCGGGGCGGGGCCGCCGATCGCGCCGCAGCGGCCGCACCGCTCACAAGGACGCGGCCGAGGGTTCCACCACTCCAGCGGACACGACCGCGGAGCGGCGGAGCGTAGGGCCCTGGAGCGCAGTGCGCCGCGTCTGCGTGTGCCGCCCCCGAGTCCGGTCCGGCGGCCGGTGTCGCGCCCGGTGCCGCGCTCTCGGCGGGGGCGGGATTTCGGCGCCGATGAGTGTGTATTCGCGCGCCCTACGGCAAGACGGTCGAAGAGGGCGGGGTAATCGTATTTTCGGCCATGACTCCCGAACCTCGCAAAAGAGGAGAACGCGGGCAGAATGGTCGGTGCCGGTGGTCGACACGCCCGAGTGCGGAACGGATTTTCTCTCCCAGGGGTCGGAGGGGTGTGTCCGACCCTATTGCGCCACGTGGAGAGAGGTTGCGTGACGCTCCGTAGTGAGTGCAGGTGGGTGGTGGTCGCAGAGGGGGCGGCATCGGTGTGGTGGGCGGGGTTTTCGCGGCTTCCCTCCTTGCTGGAGGCAATTACTTTCCGTGGCCGCCGATTGTCCGAATCGGATTCGTAGTTTCACATTCTGAAATGGCCGGGGCGTCGGATGCTTACGGTTGGCTCACGGTTCGGTCTGGGGAAATCGGGGGGCGAGTGGGGGCCGTTAAACTGGGCGCCATATCGACCGTAAGGGGTTGAATTCGCTAGCCGGTGCCGTGTCCGGGGTCGGGGAGGGACGGGCGATGGGGCCGGCGGGCGGTCGACGCAGGAGGGGGATTTCCATGGCGGGTCTGTTCGCCGTCGCGCACGAGGTGCTGCTCGCGGCCACGTGGCTGTTCGGCCATGTCAACGGCTGGTCCTGGTGGTAGAACGGTAACGATGAAATCATGACGGTTCGGTCGGCAATGGGGTGGGAGGTACCGGGAATTGCGGTCGCTTCCGGTTGCGGCGCGGTTGTACGTCTGCCTCGTCGCCCTGGGTGCCCTCGGGGTACTGGCCGCCGGACCCTACGGGGGGATCGACCCGGCCACGCTGCTCCTGCTGGCGGTGCTGTTCGTGGTCGCCGAGTCGATCAGCACCATGGTCGACAGCGGCGGGGACGGCGGACGGGCGGGCATCTCGCCCAGCTCGTCCGCCTCCCTGGCCGCCGTCGTCCTCGTCGGACCGGTCGGGGCGGCCGTGGTGGGGCTGTGCTCCATGCTCGTCGTCTTCCGCCGGCAGAACCTGGTCAAGCGGCTCTTCAACGGCGCCCAGTTCGCCCTGGCCGGGTACGCGGCCGGACACGCCTTCCTCCTGCTCGGCGGCAGGATGGGGGTGCCCGGCCGGGACGACTTCCCCTGGATCGTGCTGCCCTACGTCGGCGCCATCCTGGTGCACAACGCGGTCAACGGCGCGCTCATCGTCGGGCTCATGCGCGCGCTCGGCGTCCTGGACATCCAGCGCCCTAAGCGCCTGCGCTGGCGCCCCATGGCCACACTCGAGCTGTCGTCGCTGGGCTACGGCATGCTCGGACTGCTCATCGCCGCCATCTGGGGCCTGGTCGGGCCGTTCGCGGTGCTGCTGGTGCTGCTCCCGCTGTTCATCGCGCGCTGGGCCTTCGACCAGTACATGGCCGAGCAGCGGGCGCACGACGCCACCCTGGCCACCCTCGCCCAGGCGGTGGAGACCAAGGACTACTACACGCGCGGCCACTGCATGCGGGTCTCCAAGGCCTCGGCGATGATCGCCTGCGAGCTGGGCCTCAACGCCGAGCGGGTGCACACCATCCGCTACGCGGGGATGCTGCACGACGTCGGCAAGCTCGGCGTGCCCACCAAGGTGCTGCAGAAGTCGGGGAAGCTGACCGAGGAGGAGTTCGCCGCCATCCAGCTGCACCCCATGCGCGGCTACGAGATCGTCCGCGAGATCGGCTTCCTCGACGAGGCCCTCGCCGGGATCATGCACCACCACGAGCGGATGGACGGCCGCGGCTACCCCATGGGCCTGGGCGGCGAGGAGATCCCCGAGTTCGCCCGGATCATCTCGGTCGCCGACGCCTTCGACTGCATGACCTCCACCCGCTCCTACCGCAAGGCGCGCTCCATCGAGGAGGCCGTGGCCGAGCTGCGGCGCTGCGCCGGCCCCCAGTTCGACCCGCGGATGGTCGACGCGCTCATCACCGCCGTGGACCGCGACGGCTGGCAGGCGCCCGACGCGGTGGAGCCGCCCGACGACGACGCCGCCGAGGTCGCCAAGCAGGACCACGACGACCCGAGCGTGCCGCTGCGCGTGGCGGGGGAGGCGGACCGGTGACGGCGACCGGGCTGGCGGCGGCCCCGTCCGCGGGGCGGGGGACGGTTCCGCCGCGCATCGACCACACCCGGTTCTGGCTCATCGCGGCGGCGTGCGTGTGCGCCGCGGGCGCGGTGGTGTGGACCCTGGCCGAGGGGTTCGTCGAGCCGCACGCCGCACTGGCCTTCGGCGTGCTCATCGCGGTGGGCGAGATCGCCCGCATCACCCTGCCCGGCCACCGCGAGGTGGCCCCGATCGCCTCGGCCGGCGCCATCGGGTACGCGCTGCTCACCGACGTCGGCGGCGCCACCGTGCACCACTCGGCCGAACAGGTCGGTGCGGTGGTGGCGCTGGGGCTGGCGGTCGGCGAGCTGCCGCACCTGGCGGTGGGGCGCGGCCCGCGCTGGAGCGACCTGTCCCGGCGCTTCCTGGCGCCGATGGCGGTGGGGGCGGCGTTCCGGCCCTTCGCCGACGTGCTCGCCCCGTCGCCGGGCGCCTGGGGTGTGGTGCTGGGGGTGACGGCCGGACTGGTCATCGGGGCCTGGACGGTGGACGCCGCGCTGGCGGCGGCGATCCGCGCCGAACGGCTGCGCACCCGGTTCACCGTGGCGCTCCGCGACGAGGTGCGGGCCCAGTTCGCCATCGGCATGGCGATCGGCGCCTCGGGCATCCTGATCGCCCTGGCCACCACCGTGACCGGCCTGGTGGGGCTGCTGGTGTTCACCGCGCCGCTGCTGGTCACCCAGGTGGCCTTCCGCCGCTTCGCCGACATCCGGCTGACCTACCTGCAGACGGTGCGCGCGCTGTCCCGGGTGACCGAGGTCGGCGGGTACGTGGAGACCGGCCACTCGCGCCGGGTGAGCCGCCTGGCCTCGGCGGTCGGCTGCGAGCTGGGCATGCGCGAGTCGGAGCTGCGCGAGCTGGAGTACGCGGCGCTGATGCACGACATCGGCCAGCTGTCGCTGCGCGACCCGATCGCCAGCGGCGCGACCGTGCTGGCCTCCCCGCGCGAGCAGCGGCGCATCGCCGAGCTGGGCTCGGCGGTGATCCGCGAGACCGGGGTGCTGGACGGGGTGGCCGAGCTGGTGCGCCGCCAGTGCGAGGGCTGCCGCGGCGACGGCGGGGACGGGCCGCCGCCCCTGGGCAGCAGGATCATCAAGGTCGCCAACGCCTTCGACGACCTGGTGGGCGATTCGGGTGACCCGGACCGCACCGAGGCGGTGCTGGAGCGGCTGCGGATGGACGCCGGCGAAGAGTACGACCCGAAGGTGGTTGAGGCCGCCGCCCGCGTCCTCACCCGTCCCGAGGCCCGCTGGTAGGAACGGCACGGGCGGCCGAGAGGTGGTCGGCCGTTCCCTCACCTGGGCGGCGGCGACGGCACGGCGGGTACCCCGCTCCGGGCTGCTTGCCGGGTGCCGGGTCGCCGGGGTACAGGGGAGAGGGCAGCGACGACGAAGCTGGGCGGTTCCCCGGCCCTGCCGGTCGGCCGCCAGGCCCCTCGCGGTCCCGGAACAGCAGCGGCGACGGGACGGCGGGTACCCCGCTCCGGCCTGCTTGCCGGGCGGCGGGGCCTTTCGGTGCAGGAAAGACGGGCGGCGACGGAAGGGCCGGCGCTCTGGGCAGGGCTGCTCGCCGGCGGCGGGGCCGGTGTTCGGACGGGCCGGGTGGCCTGTCGTCTTGGAGGGCCCTTCCTTTTCGCGTTCCAGGCATAGGTCGTGTCCGCTGGGGTGGTGGAGCCTTCGGCCGCGCCCGTGTGAGCGGTGCGGCCGCTGCGGCGCGATCGGCGCCCCCGCCCCGGCTGCGCGCCCCCTACTCGCCGTTGATCTCGGGAGAGTCGATACGGGCGGCGGGCAGTGCCCCCGGGGGCGTCCGGGGCCCGGAGAGCTCCACCACGCCAGCGGACACGACCTCGCCGCCGCCTTCCCCCGGCGCCAAAGGGGCCCGGCGCCCGGCAATCAGGCTGGAGCGGGGGACCTGCCGTCCCGTCGCCGCCGCTGTTCCTGGGCCACCGGCGACCCGGCGGCCGACCGGTAATACAGGGGAACCGCCCCCGCCTCGTCGCCGCCCTCCACCTGGCACTCCGGCCGCCCGACACCCGGCAAGCAGCCCGGAGCGGGGTACCCGCCGTGCCGTCGCCGCCGCTTCCACCCGGACCGCGAGAGGCCGGGCGGCCGACAGCCAAGACCGGGGGAAACGGCACGCCTCTTCGCCTCTCAGGGCGCTAGCTAGCCCTCGGCCGAGGCGATGAAGCGTGCGCGGTCGACGGTGACGCGTTCGATGGTGCCCATGGCGACGATGCGGCCGTCGGCGCCGTCCGAGCCTGCCGGATTCCGGTCCAGCTGGACCACTTTCACCTCGAAGACCAAGCGCTTGCCGTCGACCTCGGTCAGCTCCGCCTCGGCCCGCACGCGGGCCCCGGTCGGGGTCGGTGCCGTGTGGCGCAGGTCGATCCGGGTGCCGACCGTGGTACGGCCCGCCTCCAGGCCGTTCTCCAGTGCCGCCACCGTGGCCTCTTCCGCCAGGGCCAGCACCCGCGGCGTGCCCAGCACCGGCACGTCTCCGCTGCCCAGCGAGGCGGCGGTGTCGCCCGTTGCGACGGTCGTCCCCACCCGGCCGCGCGCTCCAGGGCGCGGTTCTGCGATGTCGCTCATGGCAACGGAACCTATCGGGTGGGGCCGGGAGCCCGTCGGGCCGCCGCCGGGTGGACCGTCCCGGCCGGCGGAGGGGTGCGCCGCCCTACCGGTCGAGAGGGTGGGGCGCCGTCCTGCCCGTCGAGGGAGCGGGGCGCCGCCCTACCGGTCGAGCGGACGGGATGGCGTCCTGCCCGTTGACAAGGGGAAACCTTCCTGCCGGTCCGGGGCGTCGGGATGCCGCCGGGGCCGTGCGTCGCACCGGGCGCGGGGCCGGCCGGACGTTCGGTCCCGCGCCCGGTGGTCCGGTGGGGCGTCCGGGTCAGACGCCCATCGTCTTGCGGGGGTACACGTTGTCCGGGTCGGTGGCGATGTTGACCATGTACGGCACCCCGGAGTCGAAGGCGCGGCGCAGGGCCGGGGCGATCTCCTCGGGGTCGGTGACCAGCTCGCCCCCGCCGCCCAGGGCGCGGACCACCTCGTCGTAGCGGGTCTGCGGGGACAGGTCGGCGGCCACGTCGTAGCCGTACAGCATCTGCATGGGCGCCTTCTCCAGGCCCCAGATGCCGTTGTTGCCGCACACCATCACCACCGGCAGCCGGTGCCGGACCAGGGTGTCCACGTCCATCAGCGAGAACCCGGCCGCACCGTCCCCGAAAAGCGTCACCACCTGGGACGAGGGGCGCGACAGACGGGCCGCGATCGCGTAGCCCATGCCGGTGCCCAGGCAGCCGTAAGGGCCCGGGTCCATCCAGTTGCCCGGGCGCCGGGGCTCGATGTACTTGCCGGCGTAGGACACGAAGTCCCCGCCGTCGCCGATCACCACCGCATCGTCGTCCAGTACCCGGTTCAGCTCGCCGTAGATCCGCGCCGGGTGGATCGGGTCGGCGGTGCTCGCGAGCGCCTCGGCGTCGGAGGCTGCGGCGCGGGCCGCGGTGCCGGAGATCCGCTCGGCCCACTCCCGCGCCTCCGGCCGCGGCTTGGCCTCGGCGGCGATGCCGCGCAGCAGCGCGCCCAGGTCGCCCGAGGCGGAGGCGGCGAGGTCGAGGTGGCCGGCGATCTGGTCCGCGGCGTCGGCCAGGTGCGCGACCTTGGCCGGGGGAGCCCCGTCCTTGCCGCCGAACAGGCCGTGGCCCAGGCGGAAGTCGAGCGGGGTGCCCGCGACCACGACCAGGTCGGCCCCGCCGAAGGCGGCGCCGCGCGCCCGGTTGGCCAGCAGCCGGTGGCCGCCGGGCAGCAGCCCCCGCCCCTGCCCGTTGGTGACCACCGGGACGCCCAGCTCCTCGGCGGCCTCCAGCGCGGCCGCCTCGGCGCCGTCCAGCCACACGTCCCCGCCGAGCACCAGCACCGGCCGCTCGGCCTCGGACAGCAGCCGCGCCACCGCCGACACCTCGCCGGGGTCGGGGGATCGGTCGGCGACCGGGGCGCCGCCCGACGGCTCCACCTCGGCCTGGTCGTAGAGGCGGTCCATGGGCACGTCGAGGAAGACCGGGCCGCGGTGGGCGCCGTTGGCGGCGGTGAAGGCGCCGTCCACGGCGGCGGCGATGGACCCGGTCTCGTGGACCGTGCGCGCCTGCTTGGTGATGGTCGCGAACAGCGGCGGCTGGTCCAGCTCCTGGAGCAGCCCCTGGCCCCAGCGCGCGTCCGGGGCGCGCCCGCCGATCAGCACCAGCGGCGAGCCGCTGAACCGGGCGGTGGCCACCCCGCTCACCGCGTTGGTGACCCCCGGGCCCGCGGTGACCACGGCCAGCCCCGCGCGGCGGGTGAGCTTGCCGACCCCCTCGGCGGCGAACACCGCGGTCTGCTCGTGCCGCACGTCCAGCAGCCGCATCACGGGTTCGGGCTTGACGGCCGCGTCGTAGAGGGGGAACACGTGCCCGCCGCTGAGGGTGAACATCGTGTCGACGCCGTGGTGGAGGGCGGCGGCGACGGCGTGCGCACCGCCGTGGCCGCCGACGGTGCCGGAGAAGGGGGCCGATTCCATTGGGGAGCCTCGCTGTCCTGGTGCTCACTCGGTCGGGAGAACGCGAAACCTACTCGCGAGTCAAATAGCACCGTAGTGATCGGGGTCGCACTCGGACAAGGGGCGGGCGGCTACCGCTCCTCGGGCGGGCGCAGGCGGGTGACGAACTTGTAGCGGTCCCCCCGGTACAGCGAGCGCACCCACTCCACCGGGTTGCCCTCGTTGTCGAAGCTGTGCTGGCAGTGCAGCACCAGCGGCAGGCCCACGTCCACGCCGAGCAGCCGTGCCTCGTCCGGGGTGGCCAGCACCGTCTCGATGGTCGCCTCGGCCTCGGCCAGCCGCACGTCGTAGGCGCTGGCCAGGGCCTCGTACAGGGAGGCGTACCGGTCCAGCTGGCGGCGCAGGCCGGGGAAGCGGCGGGCGGCCAGGTGCGCGGTCTCCACCGCCATCGGCTCGCCGTTGGCCAGCCGCAGCCGCTCGATGCGCAGCACCCGCCCGCCGGAGCGGATCGCCAGCAGCTCGGCCAGCTGCTCGTCGGCGTTGATGTAGCTCACGTCCAGGATGCGGGTGGCCGGGTGCAGGCCGTGGGCGCGCATCTCCTGGGTGTAGCTCTGCAGCTGGAGCATCTGGGCGACCTTGGGCTTGGCCACGAAGGTCCCCTTGCCCTGGATGCGCAGCAGCCGCCCCTCGACCACCATCTCGGTCAGCGCCTGGCGCACCGTGGTGCGGGAGGTGCCGAACTGCGCGGCCAGGGCGCGCTCGGGAGGCACCGGGTTGCCCGCCGGCATGGTCTCGATCAGCTCCAGGAGCTGTTTCTTGACCTGGTAGTACTTGGGGACCCGGGGGTCCTCCCGGACCGTTCGCTGACCCGTCACGCCTGCTCTCCTCCACCCGCCGTCGCGGTGCACCTGGCCCTACTGGTGTGGACCACTGGTCGAGTACGTCCATCGAGTATGCCCGTACTCGTGGGATGATCTGTGTGTGCCTCACCTCAGCGACCTCATCCGACGCTATACGTCGCTCAAGACCGCGGACCTGGAGTGGCTGCACTCCCTGGTCTCGGACTGGCAGCTGCTGGCCGACCTGTCCTTCGCCGACCTGGTGCTGTGGGTGCGGCTGCGGGACGGCACCGGCTGGGTCGCCGTCTCCCAGATGCGCCCCACCACCGGCCCCACCGCCTTCCAGGACGACCTGGTGGAGGCGGTGCTCCCGGACCCCGCGGACGACGGCGCCGACGAGGGCGAGCGCACCCGCACGGCCGCGCGCCTGGCGCTGATCGACCGCGCCTGGAACGAGGAGCGGATCTGCCGCGAGGGCGACCCGGACTGGTCGGGCGGGGTGCCCGTGCGCGAGGAGACCATCCCGGTCCGCCGGCAGGGCAAGCTCATCGGGGTGATCCAGCGCAGCACCAACCTCAGCTCGGCCCGCACGCCCAGCCGGCTGGAGCTGACCTACCTGCAGAGCGCCAGCGACCTGGCGCAGATGATCGCCGAGGGCGCCTTCCCCTTCAGCGACCAGGGGCCGCTGATGGTGCGCTCCCCCCGGGTCGGCGACGGGCTGCTGCGCCTGGACCGCGACGGGGAGGTCGTCTACGCCAGCCCCAACGCGCTGTCGGCCTACCGCCGCCTGGGCCTGACCGCCGACCTGGTGGGCGCCCGGCTGGCCCGCACCACCCTGGACCTGGCCGCCGCCGGGGACGCCCGGGACGAGTCGCTGACCTGGACCGCGGGCGGCCGCGTGCCCCAGGAGTCGGAGGTGGAGGCGCGCGGCTCCACCGTGCAGCTGCGCTCCATCCCGCTGATCACCGAGGGCGTGCGGATCGGCGCCCTGGTGATGGTGCGCGACGTCACCGAGCTGCGCCGCCGCGAGCGCGAGCTGATGACCAAGGACGCCACCATCCGGGAGATCCACCACCGGGTGAAGAACAACCTGCAGACGGTGGCGGCACTGCTGCGGCTGCAGTCCCGCCGCCTGGACAGCACCGAGGGGCAGGCCGCCCTGGACGAGGCGGTGCGCCGGGTCGGCTCGATCGCGATCGTGCACGAGATGCTCTCGCACACCCCCGACGAGATCGTCGACTTCGACGACATCGCCGACCGGGTGATCGAGATGGCGGCGGAGGTCTCCTCCACCGAGGCGCACGTGACGCCGCGCCGGGTGGGCCACTTCGGACTGCTCTCGGCGCTGGTGGCCACCCCGCTGTCGATGGTCCTCACCGAGCTGGTGCAGAACGCGGTGGAGCACGGGCTGAGCTACGGCCCCGGCGCGATAGAGGTGCGGGTGCGCCGCGAGGACGCCCTTCCCGGGGCCGAGGAGGCGGTCGGCCGGCTGATCATCGAGGTCACCGACGACGGCGGCGGGCTGCCGATCGACTTCGACATCGCGGGCAGCAACAGCCTGGGGCTGCAGATCGTGCGCACGCTGGTGGTGGCCGAGCTCGGCGGGCACCTGGAGATCAAGCCGCGCGACGACGGGGGCACCGCCGTGGTCATCGAGCTGCCCATCGACCCCACCGCCGAACAGGCGTCCTGAACGTTCTCCGGCGGTAGGGGGGACCCCGCGTGCGGGCGCGCGGGGCGGGGTGCCAGGATGGCTCCCAGCGGTCGCGGCCGTCGACGGCGGCCGGGGTGGCAGCGGCGGGGGCGGCGGGTGTCCGCGTCCCCGGCGCACGGGCGGGCGGCAGGGCCCGGCGCATTCCCGCGGCGTCCGAACGGCCCGGTGGACGGGCGGCGGATCCGGGGAGGTACGGGGGAGCGGAGACAGGGCCGTGGGCGCGCCCGGGGGAGCGCCTCGGCGGCGGAAGGAGAGGCTAGACCCCGGCGCGGACGGCGGGGCGGACCCGGCGACGGCGGAGCGAACGGCGCTCCTCCTCGCTCATCCCGCCCCACACGCCGCCGTCCTGGCCGGTCTCCAGCGCCCACTGCAGGCAGGCGCTCGACACCGGGCAGGCGGCGCACACGGACTTGGCCTCTTCGATCTGGATGAGCGCGGGGCCGGAGTCACCGATGGGGAAGAACAGTTCGGGATCTTCGTCACGGCAGGCGGCGTGGTGGCGCCAGTCCATGCGGATCAACTCCTCACAGCGAGGCGTGCGGGGGCGTGCAGTTCGTGAACGCGTTCACGATGTCGGCGATGGGCGCGGGGCACACCCTTGTCGCCCCGGTCCTTAGGGCACGCGCCCGACGGGACAGTGCACCGGTACGGCCCTCGGCCGGGGTGGGACTACTGCCCGTTCCGACCACGGAACCGTCCGTTTTACTCGCCCGTAACGTGCGGCGACATGTTGAGCCTGTCAGGGTTGTCGGACCCGCGCAAGAGTGCTCGAGGGCGATCGGCACAGGCCGCGGTGTCGCGTGCGTCACAGAATGACCGCGAATGACCTCACACGATGATTCGTAATGCCTTCGGTACGGAGTGGAAATCGATCCGATCCCGCGTGCCGAGATACTCCCCGTCGATCTGGAACGGACGCGGGTGCTCCGAGGAGATCGTGAGCGATTCGAGGTCGTGCCACGTGGTATAGCCGCGCCCCGTGGCCGGCACCCCCGAGGGGGACAGCATCCGCCCCAGGACCCGCGCCGTGACCGCCGGGTTCAGCGCGCTCATCCCGAAGGCGTCCAGTCCCAGCCGGAACCGCGACCGCGGGGTGGGCTGCACCGGCACCGCGCCCGCGAACGTCCACGGCGTGGTATTGGTGACCAGCGCGAAGTGCAGCCCGGAGACCGTCGGGCGGCCCGGCGCGCGCACCCGCAGGGAGGGGTCGCGGGTCTCGCCCCGCAGGAACTTGTTCAGCGCCACCCCGCCGTAGAGCGCCGGCGAGGCGCGGCGTCCGCGGCGGCGCCGCCGCTCGACCTCCTGGACCACGTCGGCGTCCCAGCCGAACCCGGCGCAGAAGGTGAAGTAGCGGTCGTCGCGCCCGGAGGAGATCCGGCCCAGCCCCACCTCGCGGGAGGAGCCCGAGCGCAGCGCCTCCAGCACCGCGCCGGTGGCCTCCACCGGGTCGTTGGGCATGCCCAGGGCGCGGATGAAGACGTTGGCGCTGCCGCCGGGCAGCGCGGCGTAGCTCGGGCGGGGCAGGTCGGCGGGGGTGCGCAGCAGCCCGTTGACCACCTCGTTGACGGTTCCGTCCCCGCCCAGGCTCACCACCAGGTCGAAGCCCTCGCCGGCGGCGTCGCGCGCCATCTCGCCGGCGTGGTCGCGGTACTCGGTCTGGGCCACGTGCAGCTCGACGTGGCGGGCGATGGCCCCGACGATGACGTCGCGCGAGCGCGGCGTGGTGGTGGTCGCCTGCGGGTTGACGATGAAGAGCGCTCGCACGCGGCCAGTGTAGCGAGGCCCTGCGACTCCGGGGGTCCGGGGACGCACTCGGGGCACCTGCGGGCGCGGGGGCTTCGGGGGAGGGCCGCGCGGCGGTGCCCCGAGGTCGCCCCCGAGGCCGCCCCGAGGCGGGGTGCGCCGGGCGGCCGATAGTGTGGAACGTGTACAACCGCCCGGTCACCCTTCTGCTCGCCGCCGCCCTGCAGGCCGTCGTCGCCCTGCTCGTGGTCTTCGAGAGCGGCACCCTGGTCCTGCGCACGGTCGCCGGCGAGGTCGCCGACCCCTCGTTCGCCTACCCGCTGGCCGTCTTCGGGCTCGTCGTCGCAGGCGTGCTCGGGTTCGTGGCCTGGGGGCTGGTGATGCTGCGCCCGTGGGCGCGCACGCCGGTGGTCCTCACCCAGATCTTCATGCTGATCGTCGCCTACTCCATGTACGAGGCCGACCGGATGTCCGTCAGCGTGGGCATGGTGGCCGTCGCGGTCGCGGCCATAGGACTGGTGCTGGCACCCGCGACCACCGCGGTCCTCTTCCCCGGGGAGAACACGGACGGGCACGGCGCGCAGAGCGGCCGGAGCGGTCGGAGCGGATAGTTCGGCCGGAGCGAGCAGTGCGGCCGAGCCGGAGAACTCGCGGCGGCCGAGCCGACGTTCACGGGGCGCGACGGGAGGCGAGGAGCCCCGCGCCGTGCGGCGCGGGGCTCCTCATCGTTTCCATGTTCCCGCCGGTCCGCCCGGCGGGCGGGGCCCTACTCGTCGGTGGTCAGCGCCTGGCGCAGCTGGGCCAGCGTGCGGGCCAGCAGGCGCGAGACGTGCATCTGGGAGATGCCCAGCTCCTGGGCGATCTGCGACTGCGTCATGTTGCCGAAGAACCGCAGCAGCAGGATGCGCTTCTCCCTCGGCGGCAGCTGCTCCAGCAGGGGCTTGAGCGACTCGCGGTACTCCACGCCCTCCAGGGAGTCGTCCACGATGCCGAGCGAGTCGGCGACCGCCGGGGCGTCCTCGTCCCCGCTGTCGGGCGCGTCGAGGGAGACCGTGGAGTAGGCGTTGGCCGACTCCAGGCCCTCCAGGACCTCCTCCTCGCTCATCCCCAGGTGCTCGGCCAGCTCGTGCACGGTGGGCGCGCGGCCCTCCCGCTGCGACAGGTCGCTGACCGCCTTGGTCAGGGAGAGCTTGAGCTCCTGCAGGCGCCGGGGCACGCGCACGGCCCAGCCCTTGTCGCGGAAGTGGCGCTTGATCTCGCCGACGATGGTCGGGGTGGCGTAGGTGGAGAACTCCACCCCGCGGTCCAGGTCGAACCGGTCGATCGACTTGATCAGCCCGATGGTGGCGACCTGGGTCAGGTCGTCGAGCCACTCCCCGCGGTTGCGGAAGCGCCGGGCGAGGTACTCGACGAGCGGCAGGTGCAGCTCCACGAGTTCGTCGCGGATGCGCTGGCGCTCCGGGGAGTCCTCGGGAAGCTCGCTCAGGCGCTCGAACAACTCTCGTGCGCGGGCCCGGTCCGGCACCGCGTGCTCCGTCTTCGCCGTCAGAGCGGGCCCCCTCTCGCTCACGCCGTCTCCACCGCGCCGCGGCGTTTGTGCAGGACGATGGAGACGCGGTCGTCGGGCCCGGCCACGGTGTCGACCTCCCCGGCCAGGGCGGAGAGCACCGTCCAGGCGAAGGTGTCGCGGGCCGGGAGCCGGCCGTCCGCGGTCAGCACCGAGACGCTGATCCGCATGCCGTCGCCGGTGAGTTCGAATTCGCAGGTCAGATCGGTGCCGGGGAGGGCCTGGGCGAGCAGCATCGCGCATGCCTCGTCGACCCCGATGCGCAGGTCCTCGATCTCGTCGAGGGTGAAGTCCAGGCGGGCGGCCAGGCCGGCCGTCGCGGTGCGCAGCACGGACAGGTAGGCGCTGTCGGCCGGCATCTTCACCGTGACGGCGTCGCGTACGTCCATGGCGCCCGAGACGGGCGCGGCGGTTTCTTCGGTCACGTCCCTCCTCCGGGAAGCGAGTGTGCCGCTTGAGTGCAATCTATCGTGTTTCCCGCCGGGGTGGCGGCACACGGCGGGTGCCGTGTCCGCCGGACGGGCCGGTCGAAACGGGGCGAACCGGACGGATCGGCGGTGTGTCCGCGCGCCCGGATCCCGCTCGACCCGGAGAACGCGGTGGTCGGCTGCGTATTCGGACGGGTACGGGGAATCGGGAACGCTCTCGGGGACGCCCCGCGCGCCCCTGGAGCCCCGCCGCCCGCCCCGGGGGGACGGGAGCACCCCTGCCGGTCCTAGTCCCCGCCGCCCAGGCGCCCCAGCGCCTCGCCGTCGAGCCGGTGGACCGTCCACCCGTCCATGGGCTCGGCGCCCAGCGAGCGGTAGAACGCGATGGAGGGCGTGTTCCAGTCCAGCACCGACCACTCCAGGCGCCGGTACCCGCGCTCGACGCACAGCCGCGCCAGCTCGGTCAGCAGCGCCTTGCCCAGGCCGCGGCCGCGCATCTCCGGGCGGACGTACAGGTCCTCCAGGTAGATGCCGTGCCTGCCGGTCCACGTGGAGAAGTTCAGGAACCACAGGGCGAAGCCGACGGCCTCGCCGTCCGCCTCGGCGATGTGCGCGTGGGCGGCCGCGCCCTCGCCGAAGAGCGCGCGCTCGATGTCGGCCTCGGTGGCCTCGACGGCGTCCGGCTCGCGCTCGTACTCGGCGAGCTCGCGGATCAGCTTCAGGATCACCGGGACGTCGTCCGGGCGCGCGGGGCGGATCAATGGCACTCCTCGTCGCAGGCAGGGGGACCCACGCTACCGCCCGGTACCCGGGCGGCCGACCGCTCGCCGCGGCCGCGGCCGCGTCCGCTGGAGCGGTGCGACCGCCGTCCGACCGGATCCGCCCCAGAGCCACGGCCGTGACCCGGGCCCGGGCCGCCTTCGGCACCCTGACCGGCGCCCTGACCGTCGGCAGGGGGCCGGAGGCCGCCCACCGCCGGCGGCCACGGCCGCCGAGGGGGCCACGACTCCGGCGGACGCCATCGCCGCCGGACGGGAGGGGACGGCCCCTGCAGGGGCCGTCCCGGATGCTCGCCCCTGAACGCGCCGTACCCGGGCGCCCGGTTCCGAGCGCCCGGGTACGGGCGCTTCAGAGCACCTTGGACAGGAACGCCTGGGTGCGCTCGTGCTGCGGGTCGGAGAGCACCGCCCTGGGATCCCCCGACTCCACCACCACGCCGCCGTCCATGAACACCAGGCTGTCGCCGACCTCGCGGGCGAAGCCCATCTCGTGGGTCACCACGACCATGGTCATGCCCTCGCGGGCGAGGTCCTTCATCACGTCCAGCACCTCGCCCACCAGCTCCGGGTCCAGGGCGCTGGTCGGCTCGTCGAACAGCATCAGCCGCGGGCGCATGGCCAGGGCCCGGGCGATCGCCACCCGCTGCTGCTGGCCGCCGGAGAGCTGGCGCGGGAAGGCGGCGGCCTTGTCCGCCAGCCCCACCTTGTCCAGCAGCTCCATGGCCGTCTCCCGGGCCCGCCCGCGCGGCTCGCGCTTGACCCGGAGCGGGGCCTCGACCACGTTGCCCAGCACCGACATGTGCGGGAACAGGTTGAAGGCCTGGAACACCATGCCGATGTCCCGGCGCTGCGCGGCCACCTGGGAGTCGCGCAGCTCGTGCAGCCGGCCGCGGTGCTGGCGGTAGCCCATCAGGCGCCCGTTCACCCACAGCCGTCCGGCGTTGATCTTCTCCAGGTGGTTGATGCACCGCAGGAAGGTCGACTTGCCCGAACCCGAGGGGCCGACCACGCACATCACCTCGCCGCGGCGCACCTGCAGGTCGATGCCGCGCAGCACCTCCAGCCGCCCGAAGCTCTTGTGCACGTCCTCGGCCAGGACCATCACGTCCTCGCCGGGGGCCTGCGGCAGGTCCCCGGCGCCCGCGGCGGCCGGTGCGCCGCCGTCCGCTCCGCCTACCTTTGCGCTCAATGTCCCGCCTTGCTCTGCATGGTCGTCACTTCGGCCTGCGCGGTCCGGTCGCCCCGGTTGAAGGAGCGCTCCAGGTAGTACTGCCCCACCATCAGCAGGCTGGTGATGGCCAGGTACCACAGGCAGGCGGCCACCAGCATCGGGAACAGGTCGAAGGTGCGGTTGCCGATGGCCTGGAGCTGGAAGAACAGCTCGGTCGTCAGCGGGATCGCCGACACCAGCGAGGTGTCCTTCAGCATCGCGGTGACCTCGTTGCCGGTGGGCGGCACGATCACCCGCAGCGCCTGGGGCAGGGTGACGCGCCGCAGGATCAGCCCGCGGCCCATGCCCAGCGCCTGGGCGGCCTCGGTCTGGCCCTTGTCCACCGACAGCAGCCCGGCCCGGACGATCTCGGCCATGTAGGCGCCCTGCGACAGGGCCAGCGCCAGCAGCGCCGCCATGAACGGGGTCAGGACCTCGTTCATCGGGACGCTGTAGAAGCGGGCGTCCCCGTCCAGGCCCAGCAGCGGCATCCAGTAGGTGTCGAAGGGCAGCCCCAGCTCCAGGTTCTGGTACAGGATGCCCATGTTGCCGAAGAGCACGCACAGCACCAGGCGCGGCACGGCGCGGAAGAACCACGTGTACAGCCAGGCCAGTCCCGCGAGGACGGGGTTGCCCGACAGCCGCATCACCGCCACCGCGATGCCGATGGAGATGCCCACCGCCATGGCCAGCACGGTGAGCTTCAGCGTGGTCCACACGCCGTAGAGCACCGGCGTGGAGAACATGTTCTCCAGCAGGAACGGCCAGTTGAACTTGTCGTTCGTCACCAGCATGTGGACGAACATGGCCGCCAGGACCAGGAGCACGCCCGAGGCGATCCAGCGGCCGGGGTGGCGGACGGGCACGGCCTTGATGGGCTCGGGCGCCGTCCGCTCCTCGGTCGGGTCGGATGGGGTCGGTGTGTTCACGCGGCGCCTTATTCGTCGTCGACGTCGGGGTTGACCTCTGCGGACTCGACCATGCCCTGGGTGTCCAGGTCCCAGTCGGCCAGCACCTGCTCGTAGGTGCCGTCGTCGATGATCGCCTGGTAGCCCGCCCGGACCGCCTCGGCCAGCTCCTCGTTCTCCCGGTCGACGACCGCGCCGTAGGGGGCCGCCTCGTACTGCTCGCCCAGCGTCTCCAGCTGGCCGTCGGTCTGCTCCACGGCGTAGACCGCCACCGGCATGTCGGCCAGGCCGGCGTCGCTCTTGCCGGACACGATCGACTGGGTGGCCTGGTCCTGGCGCTCGTACTGGTCGATCGTGATCGCCGGGTCGCCGGCCTCCTCGCAGGCGTCGCTGCGCTCCTGGATGTCCTCGACCTGGACGGTGTTGGCCTGCACGGCCACGGTCAGCCCGCACGCGTCGTCGGGGTCGACGCCCTCCGGGTTGCCCGCGGCGGTGAACCACTGGGTGCCCACGGTGTAGTAGCTCACCATGTTCACCTGCTTGAGGCGCTCGGCGTTGATGGTGAACGAGGACACGCCCACGTCGTACTTGCCGCTGTCAACACCCTCGACGATGGTGCCGAAGGTGGAGGACTCCCAGGCGGTGTCCAGGTCCATCTTGGCCGCGACCGCGTCGAACAGGTCGACGTTGAAGCCGACCACGGTGGAGCCGTCGGCGTCCAGGAACTCGCCCGGGGCGTAGCTGGCGTCGACGCCGATGATCAGCGAGCCCTCCTCCCGGACGTCGTCGGGGACGAGGGCGGCCACGTCCTGGTCCGCCTCGACCTCGGGGGCGCCGCCGCCGGCGTCGCCCTCCTCCTCCGGGGCGCCGCCCCCGCAGGCGGAGGCGGCCAGGGTCGCGGCCGCGGCTCCCGCGGCGAGCAGGCCTCTGGCGCGGAAGGGGGTCATGGGGGAGCTCGTCGGCGAGGCCACGTGGGTCTCCTTAGGGCCGGGGGCGCGGGGCGCCCGGACTTGGCTGCGCTACCGGCCGCGCCCTGGCGGCGTCGGCCGGGGTCCTCCGGCCTCCCCTCCGGCCGAGGGCGCGGGGCGTACCATCGTCGCCACCCGGCATGTTGCTCCGGTCACCGTTGTGAGATGATTGGGTAACGGGTCACCCCCGTGGACGAGGCGGCGCTTGGCCTGCATACCGGCCGAGCGGAGGCCGGCTCGAACGCCCCGGTCCTGGCCGGCCGGAGGCGGAGCCGTCCCCTAGCACCCACGGCCTCCGCGCGCCGTCCACCTGCTCACCCGCCCGCCCGTGTCATGGCCGACCGGCGGGCTCCGATGTACTGAGGGGTTTGAGAGTTGACCACCGATTCGCCGCGCGAGCGGCATAGCGAGTTCGATTCCGATCCGGCCTTCGCCCTGCACCGGGGCGGCAAGCTGGAGGTCCGGTCCACGGTCGACGTGAGCGACCACGCCGGGCTGTCCCTGGCCTACACCCCCGGCGTGGCGCGTGTGTGCAGCGGCATCGCCGAATCCCCCGAGCTCGTCGATTCCTACACCTGGAAGAGCAACCTCGTCGCGGTCGTCACCGACGGCTCGGCCGTGCTGGGCCTGGGCGACATCGGCCCCGAGGCCTCGCTCCCGGTCATGGAGGGCAAGTCGCTGCTGTTCAAGCAGTTCGGCGGGGTCGACTCGGTGCCGATCGCGCTCAACTGCACCGACGTCGACGACCTGGTGGAGACGGTGGCCCGGATGGCGCCGTCCTTCGGCGGGATCAACCTGGAGGACATCTCCGCTCCGCGCTGCTTCGAGGTCGAGCGGCGGCTGCGGGAGCGGCTGGACATCCCGGTCTTCCACGACGACCAGCACGGCACCGCCATCGTCACGGTGGCCGCGCTGCGCAACGCGGCCCGGCTGACCGGGCGCACCCTGGGCGACCTGCGCGCCGTGGTCTCCGGCGCGGGGGCGGCCGGTGTGGCGGTCACCAAGATGCTCGTGGAGGGCGGGATCGGCGACATCGCCGTGGCCGACAGCAAGGGCATGATCTACGCCGGCCGCGAGGGCCTGACCCCGGTCAAGGAGGAGCTGGCGGCGGTCAGCAACCGCGCCGGCCTCGAGGGGTCGATCGAGAACGCGCTCTCCGGGGCGGACGTGTTCATCGGGCTCTCGGCGGGCGAGGTGCCCGAGGACGTCGTGGCCACCATGGCGCCCCAGGCGATCATCTGCGCCATGGCCAACCCCAACCCGGAGGTCCACCCGGACGTGGCGCGCAAGTACGCCGCGGTCGTGGCCACCGGGCGCAGCGACTTCCCCAACCAGATCAACAACGTCCTGGCGTTCCCGGGCGTCTTCCGGGGCGCGCTGGACGCGGGCGCCTCCGACATCACCGAGGGCATGAAGCTCGCGGCCGCCGACGCCCTGGCGGACCTGGTCGGCGACGACCTGAGCGCCGACTACATCATCCCCAGCACCTTCGACGAGCGGGTCGTGCCCGCGGTCTCGGCCGCGGTGGCGGCCCAGGCCCGCAAGGACGGGGTGGCCGGCGCCTGAGGCCGGCGCCCGGGGGCGGTGTAGTCGCCCGGTCATCGTGCGTGACGGATCCGGGGCGGGGTCGTCCGCCCCGGATCCGTGCCCGCCGCCCCCGCGGGGTGTGCCGCCCGCGGGCGGCCGCGCGGTGCGCCCCCGGCCTGTCGGCCCCTCAGGGCGGACTCCAGGGGAGTCCCGTGCTACAGCCGTCCTCCGGACGCGGCCTCCACGAAGGCCGCCCAGGCGGCGTGGCCGAAGGCCAGCACCGCCCCCTGCGGGTCGCGGGAGTCCCGCAGCCACGTACCCGCCGGCGCGTCCGCCACCTCGACGCACTGGCCGCCGCCGGTACTGCTGTGGCTGCTGGTCCGCCAGCGGGCGTGCGGGGGGAGCTGTGGATCGATCGCGGGCATGCCGCGCCTCCTCGTCTTGCGGTTCACTCGTCGTCCTGCGCCCGCGCCCGCATGGTGCGCTCCATCTCCGCCAGGACCCGGCGGGTCCTTTCCGGGTTCAGCGCGGCGGTGCGCAGGTGCTCGAAGGCCACCGTGTAGAAGTGCACCTCCTTGGCCTTTTCTATATAGAGGCTGCTCGTCAGGTTCTCCAAATGGACGAGTTTGGGGGTGTGGATATCGGATTCGGGGAACTCGAGGATGTCGAATGCCCCGTCGAGTCCGGAATGCACCCCTATTCCGAAGGGGACGACCTGAACGGTGACCCGGTTCCTGCGCCCGGCCTCCAGGAGATGGCCGATCTGGTCGGCCATGACCGCGGGCCCGCCGACCGGGCGGTGCAGCACCGATTCGTCCAGCACCACCCACACGTGGGGCAGTGCCGCGTGCTCGGAGAAGAGCAGCTCCCGGCGCCGGATCCGCAGCTCCACCCGGCGTTCGACCTCGTCGGGGGCGACCGAGGCGGGGTGGGCCTCCAGCAGGGCGCGGGCGTAGTCCTCGGTCTGGAACAGTCCCGGGACGATCTGCGCCTGGTAGAAGCGCAGCACCGCCGCCTCCGGCTCCAGGCCCAGGTAGACCTCGAAGCGCTCGGGCATGACGTCGCCGTACACGTGCCACCAGCCGCGCCGCCGCGACTCCCGGGCCAGCGTGACCAGGGTGGTGCGCAGGGCCGAGTCCTCGACCTTGTAGAGGTCGAGCAGGTCGCGCACGTCGTCGGAGTTGGTGGCGACCTGTCCCCGCTCGATCCGGGAGAGCTTGCTGCCCGACCAGGCCATGCGTTCCGCCGCCTCTTCTCCGGTCATTCCGGAGTTCTCGCGCAGACGGCGCAATTCAACGCCCAGCCGGCGCCGCCGGGCCGTGGGGCTGTTGGAAGCGGGCAAGGTGACCTCCTGGCTGAGGGGAGTGCCGAAAGGAGAACGGAACGAGGCTACTGGACATCAGAGGGGGCCAACGCGGGTAGGGAAAAATCAGGGAAGCAATTGCAGCGGGCGGGGCGTGAGAGGAGGATGTCTCATCCGGGCGCGCATCCGGACCGGACCGGAGCGCCACCACGCCCAGGGGGGAGCCAGCCATGAGCGCGACACTTCAGGGACGGCCTGCCGGGGAGTTCCCCGCGGTCCCCCGGGCCCGGGGCGCCGGAGCCGTGGTCATGGCCCGGTGCGGGTTCCCCGGCGAGGAGCAGTACGTGCGCGAGGCGCGCGGCTTCGTCCGCTCCACGCTCGCGCTGTGCCCCGCCCTGGAGGAGGACCTGGTGGAGGCGGCGACGCTGCTGGTCAGCGAGGTGGCCTCGAACGCGGTGCGGCACACCCGCAGCGGTGAGCCCGGAGGGCGGTTCGGCGTCGAGGTGGTGCACCGCCCCGGCGCGGTCACCGTCGCCGTGCACGACGAGGGGCCGCGCCCCGACGCCCCCGGCGGCCGCCCGGCCGTGGGCGGGTTCTCCCCCGACCAGGAGAGCGGCCGCGGGCTGGCGATGGTGGAGGCGCTGGCCGGCGATTGGCACACCGAACCGATGCCCGGGGGGCGCGTGGTCGCCTTCTCCCTCGACCCCGGGGCCCCGCCCGCCTTCGCCTCCGCCGATCGCTAGGGTTCGGGCATGTTCGCTATCACCGCCGCGCGCATCGCCCCCGACGACCCCGTCTCCGGCCTGGAGGCCGCAGAGCGGCCCGACCCCGCCCCCCGCGACGGCTGGACCGTCGTCGACGTCAAGGCCGCCTCCCTCAACCACCACGACCTGTGGAGCCTGCGCGGCGTCGGCCTGAGCGCCGACCGCCTGCCCATGGTGCTGGGCTGCGACGCGGCCGGGCTCGACGAGGACGGCAACGAGGTGATCGTGCACGCCGTCGTCGGCGACCCGTCGGTGCCCGGCGGGGAGACCTTCGACCCGCGCCGCTCGCTGCTGTCGGAGGTCCACGACGGCACGCTGGCCGAGAAGGTGGCGGTTCCGCGCCGCAACCTGGTGCCCAAGCCGCCGGAGCTGAGCTTCGAGGAGGCGGCCTGCCTGCCCACGGCCTGGCTGACCGCCTACTCCATGCTCTTCAGCAAGGCCGCCCCGGCCCCCGGCTCGACCCTGCTGGTCCAGGGCGCCGGAGGCGGCGTGGCCGGGGCGCTCATCGCCCTGGCCGCCCGGGCGGGGCACCGCGTCTACGCCACCAGCCGCAGCGAGGCCAAGCGGGACCGCGCCCTGGCGCTGGGCGCCTACGCCGCCGTTCCGACGGGGGAGCGGCTGCCGGAGAAGGCCGACGTCGTCTTCGACTCGGTCGGCCAGGCCACCTGGGGCCACTCGGTGCGCGCGCTCAAGCCCGGCGGCACGATCGTCACCTGCGGCGCCACCAGCGGCGACGCCCCGTCGGCCGAGCTGACCCGGATGTTCTTCCTGCAGCTGCAGGTGGTCGGCTCCACCATGGGCAGCCGCGAGGAGCTGTCCCACCTGACCGAGATGCTGGCCCGCACCGGCGTGCGCCCCACCATCGACCGCGTGCTGCCGCTGACCCAGGCCAAGGAGGGCTTCGCGGCCATGGCGGCGGGCGACCAGTTCGGCAAGATCGTCTTCACGGTCTGAGCCGTGAGCCGTGCGGGGCGGGTGCCGACCGAGGCGCCGGCCCCGTCACCTAACGAAGGTCGGACACGGTAAGGCCAGTGTCCTGGAGAATGGCGCGCAGGGCCCCCTTGGATACATCCCTGCCCGCATGAACAGGGACAGTGGTGCCGCGTCCGTCCGTATGCCGCATGATGTGGTGACTTCCGCGAACCCTCGCAACGGTGAACCCGTGCTTCTTCAGCGCACGGACCACGTCCTCGCCTCGCATGCTCGGAACAGGCGGCATTAGGCCACCTTCAGTTCCAAGGTGAGCTCCTGTGGGGGGCCGAACTCTTCGATGAGTCCGGTGACGGCTTCTCTGAGATCCTCGACCGCAGCTTCAGGAGTAGTTCCTTCGCCGACCGCGCCGACACCGGAGCGGAGTACGGCGTGGGCACACCACATGTCGTCTTCATCCTGTTCGACTGTGTAGGACACATGGACGATCTGGTTCATCGTCGGCGCCTTCCTCCTGCAGTGCTGTTCAAGAAGGACCTCATTGCCAATAACGATACGCGATCGCCCCTGGTGATGCGGGGCGATCGCGTACTTGTGGACTGCGGCGTCAGGACGTGCCGGGCCTGGCGTCTCCCTTGCCGTCCTCCGTCGGGTCGGCCCTTCCCTCGGCTTCGGCCTCCGCCTCGGGGGCCTTCTGCTCGGGGCGGTCCTGTTCGCGAATCGCGGTGGACCACGGGTCGGAGGCGTCCTCGGCCGCCGGGGGCTGGGCGAAAGGCCCCTTCTCCTCGGTCTTCTTCTCCTCGGTCTTCGGCGGCTCCTGGCCGGACCGCGGCCCCTCACCGCCGGAGGCGCCGGCAGTGTCGGCTGTGTCAGAGGCCTCGCGGGCGGTCGTGCCGCCGCCCTCCTCCTCTTCCTCCTCGGCGGTGCGTTCCTTGCCCCCCGGACCCCATCCGGCCATGTCGCGCTGGAGCACGTCGAGGGTGTCGTCCAGGATCCGCCGGAAGTCGCGCACCGCCGTCTCGCCCACGGTGCCCGCCTCCCGGACCATGTCGCGGACGCGGTCGGCGAAGTCGTGCAGCGCCTGGTCGAACTCGCGCCCGCCGGCACCGTCCCGGTCCGAGGCCGCGCTCCCGGCGCCTTCGGAGCCCTCGCGGCCCTCGCCGCCTTCGGAGCGGCGCTCCCCCCAGGAGCCCCAGCCGCCCCAGGCGCTTCCCCAGGCCCCCTTCCAGGAGCCGCCGACGTCCTTGGCCAGGCGCTCCCAGTCGCGGCCCCACCACGGGCCGCGGTCCGCGTCCTCCGTGGCGGAGCGCTCCCGGCCCGCGCCCTCGCCGGAGCCCTCCGGGCCCTTCCCGCCCTCGGCGGCCGCCCCCTCGCCGGGGGCGGAGTCCTTGGAGCGCCGACCGCCGGAGGCGGCGTACTTCAGCTCCTCGCGCAGCGAGCTGATGGTGTCGCGCACGTCCTCCTTGACCGCGCGGGCCACGTCCCGCACCGACTCGGTGAGCTCGCGCTCCAGGTCGTTCAGGTCCGAGCTGCGGCTGCGCAGCTCCTCGCGCCCCTTGTCGGTCAGCCGGTAGACCTTGCGCCCGTTGACCTCCTCGTGGGTGACCAGGCCCTCCTCCTCCAGGCGGGCCAGGCGCGGGTAGATGGTGCCCGGCGAGGGCGAGTACACCCCCATGAACCGGTCGCGCAGCAGGCTGATGATCTCGTAGCCGTGCTTCGGGCTCTCGTCCAGCAGTTTGAGCAGGTAGAGCCGGAGCCGACCGTGGCCGAAGATGGTGCTCATGCGTTCCCCCTCGGAATCGCGGCCGGGGCGTCGGGGGCGCGGCGCAGCAGGGAGACCGCCCCCGACACCGTGGTCGTGCTGATCGCGGCCGGGTCGGGGCCGCTGCCGATGGTCCCGCTCAGGCGGGTGCGCCCGCGCAGGGTCCGCCGCTCCAGCCCGAACTCCGCGTCCAGGGCGCCGGTGGCCGAGCGCAGGTCCACGTCGGCGGAGGTGTCGGCGGGAACCCGCAGCGCCACCCCGCCGGAGATCGAGGCCAGCCGGAACCGCGCCGAGGAGGCCGGCTCGACGTCGGCCAGCACCTTGCCGGAGGCGGTCTTGGCGGCGAAGGAGGACAGCCGCCCCCCGGCCACCGCGGCCTGGCCGCCGACGCTGTTGAAGGACAGGCCGCCCTGCAGCCCGCGGGCGGCCAGGTCGCCGCTGACCGTGGAGACCTCCACGTCCCCGGACAGCTCGTCCAGGGTGACGTCGCCCGAGGCGGTCCGCAGCTGCACCCGCCCCGCCAGCCCGGCCGCAACGATGGGCGCGGAGAGGGTGGTCACCTCCACGGGGCAGTCGCGGGGGACCCGCAGGTCGATCGCGGCCGTGCGCCGCCCCACGTCCTTGTACCCGGACAGCTGCACGGGCTTGAGGCGGTCCAGCAGGCCGCCGCCGGTCAGGTCCTCGTAGGTCAGGGTGAGGATGCCGGCCTCGTGCGTGGCCAGCACGGGCTCGCCCTTGATGTCGGAGACCTCGAAGGTCGCCGGATCGTCGGTGGGCAGGATGTTGACGTGACCGCCGATGACACGGACGCGCAGCGCCACGATCCCGTCGAGGACCCGCGTCGTCGGCTGGTCGATGGTCCAACGCGCCATCGCGACACCTTTCGACTCGAACAGTTCTGCAAACACGATATGTCGCGTCAGAGGGCAATTCAAGATATGTCGCGAAGGATCAGGGGAGTGCCGGGGGCGACCCCGACCCCGCCCCCGGGGCTCCGGCCGGGGGAGCGGAAACGGAAGGGGACCCCCGACGGTGTCGGGGGTCCCCTCGGCAGAGCGCGGACCCGTCCCGGGTCAGTCGTCCTCGTCGTCGTCGAGCCGGGCCAGCCAGGTGGCCAGCCGGTCGACGGCCGTCTCGAACTCCGGATTCAGATCGGTGAACGTGCGCAGCTGGTCGGAGAGCCAGGCGAAGGAGACCTCCTCCTCGCCCCGGCGCCGCTCCAGCTCCTCGATCCCGCGGTCGGTGTAGTACATGGCGCGCCTAGTCCACCGGCGGGAAGACCGTGTTGACCACGGCCTGCTGCTCGGCCTCGTGCCGCTTGGCCGAGCCGGCCGCCGGCGAGGAGGAGGCCGGGCGCGACACCCGGGTGAAGGGCCGGTCCAGCTGCTCGGAGAAGACCAGCGCGACGAACGGCCAGGGGCCCATGTTCGCCGGCTCCTCCTGCACCCACAGCACCTCGCCGGCGTTGGGGAACGCCGCCAGGCGCCGCCGGATCTCCTCCACCGGCAGCGGGTAGAGCCGCTCCACGCGCAGGACGGCGGTGTGCTCGTCGCCGGTGCGGTCGCGCGCACCGTCCAGGTCGTAGAAGACCTTGCCGGAGCACAGCACCACCCGGCGCACCTTCTGCGGGTCCACCTTGGGGTCGTCGATGACCGGCTCGAACGACCCGGTGGTGAAGTCCGCCGCCGCCGAGGTGGCCTGCTTGGCGCGCAGCATCCACTTGGGCGTGAACACCACCATCGGCCGCCGGTAGCCCGACTTGGCCTGCCACCGCAGCAGGTGGAAGTAGCTGGCCGGGGTGGTCGGCATCGCCACGGTCATGTTCTCCTGCGCGCACTGCTGCAGGAAGCGCTCGACGCGGGCCGAGGAGTGGTCCGGGCCCTGGCCCTCGTAGCCGTGCGGCAGCAGCAGGGTGACGCTGGAGCGCTGGCCCCACTTCTGCTCGCTGGAGCTGATGTACTCGTCGATGATGCTCTGGGCGCCGTTGACGAAGTCGCCGAACTGGGCCTCCCAGCACACCAGCGCGTCCGGGCGCTCCACCGAGTAGCCGTACTCGAAGCCCAGCGCCGCGTACTCGCTGAGCAGCGAGTCGTGCACGTAGAACTTGGAGGTGCCCCGGTCGAACCGCTTGAGCGGGGTGTGCACCTGGCCGGTGGCCTTGTCCACCAGCGAGGCGTGCCGCTGGCCGAAGGTGCCGCGGCGGCTGTCCTGGCCCACCAGGCGGACCGGGTGGTCGTCCATCAGCAGTGAGCCGAAGGCGAGCAGCTCGCCGGTGGCCCAGTCGATGGTGTCCTCCTCGACCACCTTGGCGCGGCGCTGCAGCTGCGGCAGCAGGCGCGGGTGGGCGGTGAACCCCTCGGGCAGGTCGGTCTGGGTGGAGATGATCTCCTTGACCGCCTGCTCGGAGATGGCCGTGGAGACCTGGGCGTGGTCGAGCCGGCCCTCGTCGAAGACCTCGGGCTTGACCACCGAGCCCGGCTCGATCGGCTTCTTGTCGGCCTCGCGGGTCTCGGCGAAGGCGCGCTCCAGCTCCTGCTGGTACTCGCGCAGCGCCTGCTCGGCCTCCTCCATGGTGATGTCGCCGCGCCCGACCAGCGCCTCGGTGTAGAGCTTGCGGGTGGACCGCTTGGCGTCGATCAGCTCGTACATCAGCGGCTGGGTGAAGTGCGGGTTGTCCGACTCGTTGTGCCCGCGGCGGCGGTAGCACACCAGGTCGACCACGACGTCCTTGTTGAACGCCTGCCGGTAGGCGAAGGCCAGCCGGGCCACCCGCACCACGGCCTCCGGGTCGTCCCCGTTGACGTGGAAGATCGGCGCCTGCACCATCCGCGCCACGTCGGTGGCGTAGATGCTGGAGCGGCTGTCGGCCGGGGAGGTGGTGAAGCCGACCTGGTTGTTGACGATGACGTGCACCGTGCCGCCGGTGCGGTAGCCCCGCAGCTGCGACAGGTTGAGCGTCTCGGCCACCACGCCCTGGCCGGCGAACGCGGCGTCGCCGTGGATGAGCAGCGGCAGCACGGTGAACCCGTGCGGGCCCTTGTCGAGCACGTCCTGCTTGGCGCGGACGATGCCCTCCAGGACCGGGTCGACCGTCTCCAGGTGGCTGGGGTTGGCCGCCAGCGAGATCGCGATCTTCTCGCCGTCCGCCGTGGTGAAGGTGCCCTCGGTGCCCAGGTGGTACTTGACGTCGCCGGAGCCGTGCGCCGAGCGCGGGTCCAGGTTGCCCTCGAACTCGCCGAAGATCTGGCCGTAGGACTTGCCGCAGATGTTGGCCAGCACGTTCAGGCGGCCGCGGTGGGCCATGCCGATGACGACCTCGTCCATCGCGGACGAGGCGGCCTGGGAGATGACGCCGTCCAGCAGCGGGATGAGGGACTCGCCGCCCTCCAGGGAGAAGCGCTTCTGCCCGACGTACTTGGTCTGCAGGAACGTCTCGAAGGCCTCGGCGCTGTTCAGGCGGCGCAGGATGTGCAGCTGCTCATCGCGGTCGAGCTTCTCGTGCTCGCGCTCGACGTGCGACTGGATCCACTCCCGCTCCTCGGGGGACTGGATGTGCATGTACTCGATGCCCACCGTGCGGCAGTAGGTGTCGCGCAGCACGCCCAGGACGTCGCGGAGCTTCATGACCGGCTTGCCGCCGAACCCGCCGGTGGGGAACTCGCGCTCCAGGTCCCACAGCGTCAGCCCGTGCTGGAGCACGTCCAGGTCCGGGTGGCGGCGCTGCTTGTACTCCAGCGGGTCGGTGTCGGCCATCAGGTGGCCCCGGACCCGGTAGGCGTGGATCAGCTCCTGCACCCGGCTGGTCTTGTCCAGCTGCTGGGAGGTGTCGACCGAGATGTCCTGCGTCCAGCGGACCGGCTCGTAGGGGATCCGCAGGGAGGCGAAGATCTCGTCGTAGAAGCCCTCCTCGCCCAGCAGCAGCTGGTGGATCCGCTTGAGGAACTCGCCCGACTGCGCACCCTGGATGATCCGGTGGTCGTAGGTCGAGGTCAGGGTCATGACCTTGCTGATGGCCAGCCGGTTCAGGGTCTCAGGGGAGGTGCCCTGGAACTCGGCCGGGTACTCCATCGACCCGACGCCGATGATCGCGCCCTGGCCGGGCATCAGACGCGGGACCGAGTGCACGGTGCCGATGCCGCCGGGGTTGGTCAGGCTGATCGTGGTGCCCTGGAAGTCGGGGACACCGAGCTTGTTGTTGCGGGCCTTGCGGACCAGCTCCTCGTAGGCGCTCCAGAACCCCTTGAAGTCCAGGGTGTCCGCGGCCTTGACCGAGGGGACCACCAGCTGCCGGGAGCCGTCCGGCTTCTGCAGGTCGATGGCGAGGCCGAAGTTGACGTGCTCGGGCTTGGCCACCCCGGGCTTGCCGTCGACCTCGACGTAGGAGTGGTTCATCTCCGGCATCGACTCCAGGGCCTTGACCATGGCGTAGCCGATGATGTGGGTGAACGACACCTTGCCCCCGCGCGCGCGGCGCAGGTGGTTGTTGATGACGATGCGGTTGTCGAAGAGCAGCTTCACCGGCACGGCCCGCACGGAGGTGGCGGTCGGCAGCGCGAGGCTGGACTCCATGTTGGTGGCGGTACGGGCCGGTGCGCCGCGCAGTCGCTCCTCGGTGACCTTCAGCGCCTCGTCGGCGGGGGCGGAGGAGGACTCGGAGCCCGCCGCGGGCTTCTTGCCGCCGCCGGAGGCCGGGGCGGCGGGCGCCTTTCCGTTGCCCTTGGCGGGTGCACCCGTGGCCGACGGTGCACCCGAGGAGCCGGACGCGGCGGACCCGGGCTTGGCGGAGCCGGACTTGTAGTCGGCGAAGAAGTTCCACCACGCCTTGTCAACGGAGTTCGGGTCGTTCAGGTACTTCTGATAGAGCTCCTCGACCAACCACTCGTTCGGGCCGAAATCTGTCAGGGGTTGAGACGCCTCAGACGACACGGCGGAGATCGCCCTCTTCCGCAGCTCGCTTGTGAATGTATGGATATGGAGATGGCCGCTTACGCAGGGCGGGCTCGGTGCGCGCCAGCATCCGCAGGCGGCGTGGACGCTTCGCCCGGCCAGCAATCTCGGTAACAGGCTAGCTGTACAGGCACGAAGATGCCGCCCCCAGGCCGACAGTGGACTGGGAGATACCTAACAATCATTCACAAACTCGGGTCGCCGTGCGAGCGCGGCGCGAGGGGCGCGGGCGTCGCGACCTCCCGCTCTTCCAGGGGTTGGAGCGCTCCGCCGCGGCTCAGGAGACCATGCCCGGCGGCGCCCCGGTCCAACCCGGGGCGCCCGGAAGAATTTCTTCGGAACCTGACACGGATGCCCGGCGTCACACCTGGTGTGCGCGGCCGGGCAGGACGGCCGTTCCCAAGGCCGGCGGGACACGGGGGTTCCGCCGGACGAGGGGGCGGGTCCGGCCGCGCACGACCTCTTCCCGCGGGCGGGCCCCGTCTTCCCCGGACGTCCCGTGCGGCGGCCGTCCCGGCGCCGCGCGGCCACGGCCGCCCCGCTCAGGGCGGGCGCCCGCCCGGCGCCCGTGCTCAGAGCTTGGCGTGGTCCCAGCTGGCAGTCCGCTCCTCGCGGATGAAGACCGCCACCCTCTTGCGCCCTGCGCGTTCGATCTCCCCGCGCGCGCCCGCCGCCTCCAGGTCCTCTTCGGCGGTGCCGGTCATCGCGGCGGTCACGGCGGTGCCCACCCGGCGGACCTCCTCGGGGTCGTCCGTGGTCTCCGCGGTGCCCCGGATCATCAGCCCGCGCAGCTCGCCGTAGTCCTCGCCGTCCTCGACCAGGCACGTCACGCGCGGATCGCGGCGCAGGTTCACCGCCTTCTGGGAGGCGGCGTAGGTCCAGAAGGCGAGGCGGCCGCCGACCAGGGCGTAGAAGAGCGTGGACAGGTGCGGCGCCCCGTCCGGGCCGACGGTCGCCACCTGCACCTTCCGGTTGGCGGTCAGGAACGCCTCCCGCTCCTCGGGGGTCATGGTGATCTGCGCCCTGCGGTCGCGGCCCTGCCCGGCCTGCCCGGCCTGCCCGCCGCTGGGGCCCGTTCGCCCGGAATCCTCCACGTCGCCTCCTCCTCGGCCGCTTCCTCCGCGGTCCCTCGTCCCCTCATCCGTCGCCCCTCGCCGGCCCCATTGTGACGGGGGCCACTGTTCCGCCTCCCGGCGGGGGTGCCCGGACCGCATGCGGGCTCCGTGCAGAGAACCCTGCACGCGCGGCCGAATCCCCGCGCCCAAGGGGCCGGGAAGTGCGGATCGGTGCGTTCTCGGCGAATCCCCGGCGCCGGGAGACATCCGCTCTTAGCATGGCGGAACGAACCCAGGGAGGTCCGTAACAGTGAGGGAGTTCGGGGAGCTAGAAGCAGCGATCATGGACGCGCTCTGGAGCGCCGACGGGCCCCTCCCCGTGAGGGAGATCCGTGCCCGCATGCACTACGGGCGCGACGTCGCGTACACGACCGTGATGACCGTGACCACCATCCTTTTCCACAAGGGACTCCTGTGCCGAGAGAAGGCCGGTCGTGCTTGGCTCTACCGGCCGGCGCAGAGCCGCGCCGAGTACTCGGCCCGCATCATGGGCGAGGTCTTCAGCGGGTGCGGCGACCCGCGCGCCACCATCCTCCACTTCGTGGAGGAGATCAGCGCCGAGGACCGCCTGCGCCTCGCCGACGCCCTGAGCGAGTGCCGCACGCGCGCGGCCGACCGGGGGGTCGCGAGCTGAGGCGCGGCCACTGAGACACGGCGGCTGAGACAACGCCGGTACCGGTCCGGTCCGGGGCCGCGCCCGCAGGCGGCCCACCACACGCGGAGGCCGCGCGTCTATGCTGCCCCTGTGGAAGAACCCCTTGTGGAACGCATGCGCGCCTACGGCGAGACCGTCTTCGCGGAGATGAGCCGCCTGGCCGCCGAGACCGGAGCGATCAACCTCGGGCAGGGCTTCCCCGACACCGACGGGCCCCGCTCGCTGCTCGACGCCGCCGTCGGCCACATCCGCGGCGGGGTCAACCAGTACCCGCCCGGCCCCGGGCGCCCCGAGCTGCGCACGGCCGTGGCCGCCGACCGCGCCGAGCGGTTCGGCCTGGAGTACGCCCCCGACGGGGAGGTCTACATCACCGTCGGCGCCACCGCCGGCATCGCCGCCTCGGTCCTGGGCACCGTCGAGCCCGGGGACGAGGTCGTGCTCTTCGAGCCGATGTACGACTCCTACGCCGCCGTGGTCTCGCTGGCCGGCGGGGTGCGCCGCCCCGTGCCGCTGCGCCCCGGCCCCGACGGGCGCTTCACCTTCGACGCGGCCGAGCTGCGAGCCGCCGTGGGCCCGCGCACCCGGATGGTCGTCGTCAACACCCCGCACAACCCCACCGGCACCGTGTTCACCCGCGGCGAGCTGGAGGAGATCGCCGCCGTGTGCCGGGAGCACGACCTGATCGCGCTCACCGACGAGGTCTACGAGCACCTGGTCTTCGACGGCGCCGAGCACGTGCCCCTGGCCTGCCTGCCCGGGATGCGCGAGCGCACCCTGTCGGTGTCCTCGGTGGGCAAGACCTTCTCGGTCACCGCCTGGAAGACCGGCTGGGTGATGGGCCCGGCCCCGCTCGTGCGCGCGGTGCAGACGGTCAACCAGTTCCTCACCTTCACCGCCAACGGCGCGCTCCAGTTGGCCGTCGCCGACGCCTTGACCGGCGAGCGCGCGTGGGTGCGCGCCCAGCGCGAGGCCCTGCAGTCCAAGCGGGACCGCCTGTCGGAGGGCCTGGAGCGGGCCGGTTTCGGCGTCCTGCGGCCGCAGGGCACCTACTTCGTCATGGCCGACGTGCGCCCGCTCGGCTACAAGGACGGCCTGGAGCTGGCCCGGGCCCTGCCCGGCACCGCCGGGGTGGCCTGCGTTCCGGCCCAGGTCCTCTACGACCGCGTGGAGGAGGGCCGCCACCTGGTCCGCTTCGCCTTCTGCAAGCGCGACGAGGTGCTCGACGAGGCCGCCGGCCGGCTCGTGCGCGCCTTCGCCCCCTGAGGCGCGCCTCCCGTCCGCCGTACCCCCGCCTCCCGCCCGCCGTCCACCGATGCCGAAAGACGCGACCATGACCACGCCCGCCCCCGCCATGCCCGCCGACCTGCTCGCCGCCGCCGAGGCCGCCAAGGGCTTCATGCCCGAGGAGGAGGGGCTGGCGCTGTACGAGGCCGCCCACGCCTACGCCCCCCTCGGCCCCGTCCTGGAGATCGGCACCTACTGCGGCAAGTCCACCGTCTACCTGGCCGCCGCGGCCCGGGCCCGCGGGGCGACCGTGGTCACCGTCGACCACCACCACGGGTCCGAGGAGCACCAGCAGGGCTGGGAGTACCACGACCCCTCCCTGGTCGACCCGCGCACCGGGCGCCTCGACACCGTCGGGGAGTTCCGCGGCACCATGGCCGCGGCCGGGGTGGAGGACACCGTCGTCGCGGTGCTCGGCCGCTCGGCCGACGTGGCCCGGCTGTGGGGGCGCCCCCTCGGCCTGCTCTTCATCGACGGCGGCCACACCGAGGAGGCGGCCCAGGCCGACTACGAGGGGTGGAGCCCGCACGTGGCCCCCGGCGGGGCGCTGGCCATCCACGACGTCTTCCCCGACCCGGCCGACGGCGGGCGCCCGCCCTACAACGTCTACCGCCGCGCCCTGGACTCCGGGGCCTTCACCGAGGTCGCGGCCCAGGGGTCGCTGCGGGTGCTGCGGCGCCTGGGCTGAGCCGCCCGCGCCCGCCCCGGCGGCGCCCGGCGCACCCGGGCGCCGCCGGTGGATGCGCACCGGTGTGGCGTGCGCACGCAGAGCCCCGAACGCATAGGCTTCGTTGCGGGAAAACGACGACGAACGAGGCGCGAACGAGGGGTGCAGGCACACGTGACCACCAACGCTGCGGGACAGGTCGGTCAGTACACACTCGACAACGGGCTACGGCTGGTCACCGCCCCCGCGGCGACCGGGCAGGTGGCCGCGGTCAACCTCTGGTACGGGGTGGGCTCGCGCCACGAGGTGCCCGGCAAGACCGGCTTCGCCCACCTGTTCGAGCACCTGATGTTCCAGGGCAGCCGCAACGTCGCCAAGGGCGAGCACTTCGACGCCGTCGAGCGGCTGGGGGGCGAGATGAACGCCTCCACCTCCACCGACCGCACCAACTACTTCGAGACCGTGCCCGAGCACGCGCTGGACCTGGCGCTGTGGCTGGAGGCGGACCGGCTGGCCACCCTGCGCGAGGGGATGAGCCAGGAGGTGCTGGACAACCAGCGCGACGTGGTCAAGAACGAGCGCCGCCAGCGCTACGACAACGCCCCCTACGGCACCGCCCTGGAGCGCATCCTGCGCCTGGGCTACCCCGAGGGCCACCCCTACCACCACCCCACCATCGGCTCCATGGCCGACCTGGACGCCGCCGACCTGGAGTACGTGCTCTCCTTCCACCGGCTCCACTACGGCCCGGACAACCTGGTCCTGACCGTCGTCAGCGACCTGGACCCCGAGGACGTGCGCGAGCGGGCCGAGCGCTACTTCGGCTCCATCCCCGTGCGCGAGCAGGTGCCGCAGGCCCCCGACGCGGCGCTGTCCGGGCCCATCGGCGGACCGGTGCGCGACACCGTCACCGAGGCCGTCCCCGCGGCCGGGGTGTTCCTGGGCTACCGGGTCGCCCCCTACGGCGACCGCGAGTTCGACGCCATGCACCTCGCCTCGGCCGTGCTCGGCCAGGGGCAGGGCAGCCGGCTCTACCGCCGGCTGGTCATCGAGCGCGAGCTGGCCGCCCCCGGCGACGCCGCCGACCTGCTCCCGTTCCGCTACACGCCCAGCCTGATGCTGGTCAACATGATCGCCCGCGAGGGCGTGGACGGCGACACCCTCGAGGCCGCCATGCTGGAGGAGGTCGAGAAGCTGGCCGCGGGCGTCGACGAGGCCGAGCTCGACCGCGCCCGCGCCATCCTGGAGCGCGACCACCTGCAGGCCGTGTCCACCCCGTCCGGCCTCGCCGACGAGCTGGGCAGCTGCACGCAGCTCTTCGGCGACCCCGAGCTGGCCTTCACCTGGCCCGAGCGCTGGTCCGGCATCGGCCCGCGGGAGGTGGCCGACGCCGCCGCCCGGCTGCTGACCGCCGAGAACCGGCTCACCGTCCGGTTCGACCCCGAGGAGGCGCCCGAGGCCTCCCCGGCGCCCGCCTGACCGCCGCCGAACAGCGCCGACGAACCGACCAGCCGAAGATAGAGAGACATCGTGAGCCAGCTGCAGCCCCGCCCGGTCCTCGGTGACCCCCGCCCCTACACCTTTCCGCGCCACACCCGGCTGCGCGTCGGCGGCGGCGAGATCGTCGCCCTGAACGTGCCCGGCCAGAAGTACGCCTCGATCCGCCTCGTCCTGCCCAACGGCGGCGCCTACGAGCCCGCCGAGCGCCGCGGCGTCACCCTGCTGACCGGCGAGGCGCTGGAGGACGGCGTCCACGGTGACAACTCGCTCGCCCCCGAGCTGGAGCAGCACGGGGCCGACTGGGTCTGCTACGCCACCTGGGACAGCTTCGTGGCCGGGGTCGACGCCCCCACCACCCGCATCGGCGACGCCACCCGGCTGTTCGCCGAGGCGGTGCGCACCCCCGCCCTGCGCGACGAGGACGTGCTGCGCCGCCGCGAGCAGGTGCTGGAGGGCTTCTGGCTGGAGGCCTCCCGCCCCTCCCGCCTGGCCATGCGCGCCATCGGCGGCCAGCTGTTCGGCGGCCGCTACGCCACCCCGCTCAGCGGCGCCCCGGTCGCCCTGCAGGACGTCACCCCCGACATGGTGCGCGACTTCCACGCCTCCACCGTCGCCGCCTCGGCCGGCACCCTGGTGGTCGTGGGCGACCTGGACGGGGTGGACCTGGAGGAGATGGGCCGCACCGTCTTCGGCGGCGCCGAGGCGGCGCGGCGGCCCGCCGAGAGCGCCCCCGCCCCCGCCGCGCACGAACTGCCGCGGGTGCTGCTGGTGGACCGGCCCGACTCGGTGCAGTCGGCGGTCGTGCTGGCCCAGCGCGCGCCCTCGCGCGCGCAGATCGACCTGCCGCGCGCCGACGGCATGAGCGAGGTCCTGGGCGGCATGTTCACCTCCCGCCTCAACCTGGAGCTGCGCGAGCGCCTGGGCTACACCTACGGCGTGGGCAGCCGCTTCGACCTGCGCCGGGACAGCGGGGTGTTCCTGATCAGCACCCAGGTGGACACCCCCACCACCGCGCCGTCGGTCACCGCCGCGCTGGAGCAGATCCGGCTGCTGCAGGAGGGCGGCGTGCGGGCCGAGGAGCTGGAGGCGGTGCGCCAGTCCAACACCGTGGGCCTGCCGGTCACCTACTCCAACGCCCGCAGCATGGCGCACGCGCTGGTCGAGATGGTCGTGCACGACCTGCCCGAGGACCACGTGGACCGGCTGCGCGCCGGGTTCGACGCGCTCACCGCCGCCGACCTGGACTCCGCCGCGCGCGAGTACCTGGACCCCGCGGCGATGGCGCTGATCGTGGTCGGCGACGCCGCCCGGCTCAAGGACCCGCTCGGCGAGGCCGGGTTCGGCGAGGTCGACGTGCGCGATCCGGAGAACCTGTGGAACTGAAGTGAACAGAGGGGAACCGAACGGCGCCGCGGTGCGTCCCACCCCTCGCAAGGACCCTCGCCGGACCGGCCCCGGCCCGGCGGCGCACCCGCGCCGCCGGGCCCGGGCGGGCGGCCGTGGCGGATGACCCATGTCACGGTATGCGCCCGCATGGGACGCGGTCGGCGGGACATAACAGAAGCGAACCCAAGTGGCCGTGATCCGGTATCCGCTCGTTCGGATGCGCCCATGAGCTGATATAACGAGTGATCCGAGCAGGAATCGCCGCGACCGCGACCGCACGTGCCCGCAGGAGGCCGCCATGGCCCTCGACCAGACCCGCTGAGTGACCGTGTCCTCCATCGAGAACCCAGAAGCAGAGCGGCCGGAGCGGCCGCGCGAGTCGTCGCGCTCGGGAACCCTTCAGGCGCCTCCCGAGGAGCGCGTGCTCAAGGGGCGCTACCGGCTGCACGAGGAGATCGCCCGGGGCGGGGTGGGCACGGTCTGGCGCGCCACCGACGAGGTGCTCGACCGCGAGGTCGCCGTCAAAGAGCTGCGGCTGGCCACCGACCTCACTGACGAGGAGCGCGAGTCGCTGCTGCGCCGCACCACCCGCGAGGCGCGGGTGGCGGCCCGGCTGAGCCACCCCGGCGTGGTCACGGTGCTGGACGTGGTGGACGAGGACGACCGCCCCTGGATCGTCATGGAGCTGGTCGTCGCCTCCACCCTCTCCGAGATCATCCGGATGGCGGGGCCGCTGCCCTACCAGCGGGTGGCCGAGATCGGGCTGCAGCTCATCGACGCCCTCAAGGCCGCCCACGACGAGGGCATCGTGCACCGGGACGTCAAGCCGGACAACGTGATGATCAGCGAGGGCGGCCGGGTGGTGCTCACCGACTTCGGCCTGGCCGCCTGGTCCGGGGAGTCCGCGCTGACCACCTCCGGGCGGATCGTCGGCTCGCCCTCCTACATCCCGCCCGAGCGGGCCAAGGACGGGCCGGTCGGGCCCGAGTCCGACCTGTGGTCGCTGGGCGCCACGCTGCACACCGCCGTCGAGGGCCATCCGCCCTACGACCGCAAGGGCTACATCCGCATCCTCAAGGGCGTGGAGCTGGAGGAGCCGCCGGAGGCCGAGCACGCCGGGCCGCTGGCCCCGGTGCTGGCCGGGCTGCTGCGGGTGCAGCCGGCCGACCGGCTCACCGCCGAGAGCGCCACCAAGATGCTGCGCATCGCGGCGCTGGCGCCCTGGGCGCCGGAGACCAGCCCGGAGACCGCGGCCCGGTCGGCGGCCCAGTCCGGCCAGACCGGCGCCGAGCCGGTGGTGCCGCACCAGGGCGAGGCGCCCGGTGACAGCGGCGGCCAGGGGCGCGCGCCCCGGCAGGCCCGGGCGTCCGACGACGAGGCCCTGGAGGGCGGGGACGGAGAGGACGGCGGGGACGCTGAGGACGACGCCTCGGAGTCGGCCCGAGAGCACTTCCGGCAGGGCGCGCACGTCCTGCGCAGCTCGCTTCAGGAGTCGGTCTCCGAGTCCGTCTCCCACCTGCACGAGCGGCTGCAGCGGCACCGCCCCGAGTCGGTCGGGTACCTGCTGACCTCGATCCGCGAGTCCACCGACACCCTGGGGCTGACCAGCTCGGGCAAGCACCGCGGCGGCAGCCGGCTGCCCAAGGCGGTGGCGGTGGCCGCGGGCGTGCTGGCGCTGCTCGCGGTGGTGCTCTGGGCGCTGCTGTTCCGCTGAGCCGTGCCGCCGGGCACCCCGGCCCCCGGGCAGGGGCCCAGGCGCACCGGAGACACCGAACGGGGGCGCAGGCACCGGCCTGCGCCCCCGTCTCACGTCCGCGGTAGGGCCGGCGGGATTCGAACCCGCACTGTATGCGACCTAAACGCATTGCCTCCTAGCCGATTGGGCTACGGCCCCGGGCCCTGCGCGCACCCGCCCCCGCGTCCCTGGTGGGGCGGTGGGAGGGCGGTGCGTCTCAGAAGCGTACGTCCGAGAATGGCACCACCCGCCGACCCGCCGCAAGTTCACCGGCAGGGGCGCTCACAGCCCCAGTTCGCGCTTGACCCGGTCCACGTGGCCGGTGGCCTTCACGTTGGAGAAGGCCTTCTCCACGGCCCCGTCGGTGCCGATGACGAAGGTCGAGCGGATGACGCCCTGGACGACCCGGCCGTAGTTCTTCTTCTCACCGAAGGCCCCGTAGGCCTTGAGGACGCCCTTGTCGGGGTCGCCGAGCAGGGGGAAGGTCAGGCCCTCCTTGTCGCGGAAGGCCGCCAGCTTCTCGGGGGCGTCGGGGGAGATGCCCAGGACGGTCAGCCCGGCGCCGTCGAAGTCGCGCAGGTTGTCGCGGAAGTCGCAGGCCTCGGTGGTGCAGCCGGGGGTCATCGCGGCGGGGTAGAAGTACAGCACCACCCGCTTGCCGGTGGAGGCCAGCACCTCGCTCAGCCGCACCTCCTTGCCGTCGGCGTCGGGCAGGGCGAAGTCGGGGGCGGCGTCGCCCGGCTGCAGGCGGGTGTTCGCGTCGGTCACGGCGGTCCTCGGAATCCTTCTCGCTCGTGTGGGACTCCTCCCAGGGTAGAGGGGCCCGGGGAGGGGGTTCCGCCGGGCGCCCGCGGGTACCGGCCGGTAGGGCCCGGTACGGTCCGGCGCCGCGCATCGCGTAGGGTCGGACGGATCCCAGTCCGGTCCCCATCTTGTGGCGGGGCGCGGCATGCGTAGACTCGTCCGTCACACGCACCCCTCCGCCGACCACCCAACCGTTCGGGAGCTCACCGACGATGGCCGAATACACCTTGGACGATGTGCGCGAGCGCACCTGCCGCACGCGGGACTCGTGGTGGACGGTGGCGTTCGTCGATCCGCTGGCGGTGCGCCTGGTGCGGACGCTCGCCAACCGCACCGGGGTGACCCCCGACCAGCTCACCGTGGGCGCGCTGTTCCTGGGGCTGGGCGCCGCCGCGTGCTTCGCGATCGGCTCCGCGCCGCTGCTGGTCGCCGGGGCGGTGCTGTACTACCTGTGCTTCCTGCTGGACTGCATGGACGGCAAGCTGGCGCGGCTGACCGACTCCGAGACCCTGTTCGGGTCCTGGATGGACTACGTCTTCGACCGGTTCCGGGTGCTGGTCTGCGCGATCGCGCTGATGGGCGGCCAGTACGTGGCCGGCGGCGGGGTGGTGTTCGTCTGGATGGCGCTGGCGGTGGTCTTCACCGACATGCTGCGCTATCTGAACGCGCTGCAGGTGTACAAGATGCGGCGGGAGATGCGCTCGCGCATCGCCGGGGTGCTGGAGCGGGCCCGCGCCGAGCTGTCCATGCTCGACGACGGGGGCGCGGACGGCGGAGTCGGCGGCGGCCGGGCGCCGATGAGCGACCAGGGCGAGCAGGCCGTGCTGCGGCACGGCATCTCGGTGCTGGAGCAGCTGCTGCACACGCACACCGAGAAGGAGACCCGCCAGGACCGGGTCGCCGGCAAGCAGCCGGACGTGCACGTGATCCGCCCGCTGCCGCCGGTCGACCTGCACCACGAGTTCCGTTCGCGGTTCCCCTGGTACCAGCGGATCTGGGACGCTCTGAAGGCCCGCCGGGTGCGCACGCACCTGGTGAGCGGGATCGAGTTCCAGATCGCGGTGTTCGTGCTGGCACCGCTGGCGGGGGCCCTGGCGCCCGCCTCGATCGTCGGGATCACGGTGGTCGCGGGCGTTTTGCTCCTCGCGTTCGAGATCGCCATCATCTATAAACTGTGGTTGTCCACGCGGGACTACTTCCGTGTCGTGGACGGCATCGAAGGCGCGCTGGGATTCACGCGGCAGCCGGGGCAGGGATCGGCTCCCGAGCCGGTCGCGGAGTCGTCCCAGTCGACCCCGCGGTAGCGGAAGACAGCCCTGCGGTAGCGGAAGGAAGCACTGTATGGAGGCACGCGACCCCGCGGGGGCGCGCCGGGACCCGGCCGGGGTGCAGGCCGAGATCGAACAGGTGCAGCGCCGGCTCGCCGAAGCGATGGACGAGATCGCCGACCGGGCCAAGCCCGCCAATGTGGCGCGGCGGAGCGCCGACCGGCTGCGGGACGCCGGAGGGCGCCTGGCCGACGAGGCCCGGGCCCTGGTGTCCGGAGGAACGGTGCGCCTGGACAGCCGGACCGAGGAGCCCCCCGAGGGCAGCGTCCGGCTCAAGGGCGAGGACGAGGTGGTCTCCACCTACACCACGCGCGGCCAGCTGCCCCCGGAGGCGATGATCCTGGGGGTCGGCCTCGGCGCGGTGGTCGTGGTCGGCGTGGTGGCGCTGGCGCGCCGCAGGCGCCGCGGCCGCTGAGCGGTCCGCCCATCTGAACGCGACGACGCGGCGGGGAGGCACCTCCCCGCCGCGTCGTGTGTCCGCAGTCCTCTGCCTGCACTCCTCTGAAGGCGGCTCGGACACCCGCACGACGTCCCCTGAGCCGCTCACCGAGGCCGCCGAAACCCGTCTTGCGCGGGCCCCGGCTGCTCGGCGCTCCGGGACCGTTCCTCTCGTCCCCTCAGAGCCTCCGCAACGCTCAGAGGCGCCCGACTCCTGCGGACACCGTGAGGACGCCCCGCACGGTGGCCAGCTCACCGGCGGACCGATCGCAGGGCTGCGGCCACCCGACCGAACCGGCGGCGACCTCAGTGCCGGGGTGTCCAGGAGGTCGGCGCGGTGCGGAGCACGGAGGCGGCGGCCTTTGCAGGCGGCCGGGTGCGGGCTCCGTCGAGTGCCACCGCCCGCGCTGCCCGGGACAGGTCTACCGGCGGGGAGCCTTCCCCACGGCTCACAGGAACGTGCGGCCCTCGCCCCGGTAGGTGGGCACAGTGCGCACGACATGCGGCTCGGGGCCGTCCAGGCCCTCGATCAGGTGGAGCTCGTCGAAGCGCTCGCACATCTCCCCGGCCTTGGCGTGGCGCATCCAGACCCGGTCGCCGACCTCCAGACCGTCGGCGGCGGGGCCGAGCAGGGGCGTCTGCACCTCCCCGGCGCCCTCCGTGGGGCTGTAGGAGAGCCCCTCGGGAAGGTAGGGCTGGGGCAGACGGTCCCGGTCGCCGGTGCCCGAGGCCAGGTAGCCGCCGCCCAGGGCGGTGGCCACCCCCGGGGCGGGGCGGCGCACCACCGGCAGCGCGAACAGCGCCGCCGGGCGCCGGTCCACCCCGCTGTAGTGGTCGAACAGGCGCGGCTGGTAGAGCCCGGACCCGGCCGCCACCTCGGTCACGGCGTCCTCCCGGGAGGTGGTGGACAGGCTTCCGGTGCCGCCGCCGTTGACGAAGCGCACGGGGGCCACGGCGCGCACCGCCTCGGCGATGGCGGCCCGGCGGGCGGCCAGCTCGCGCCGGGACAGCGCCTGTGCCCAGCGCAGAGTGCGTCCGTAGAGCGGGCGGCCGGGCGGGGCGTCGCCCACCCCGGCGATCTGCGCCTCGTAGGCCATGATGCCCTCCAGGCGCAGTCCGGGGCGGCGCAGCACGGCGCGGGCCAGCGCGGCGGCGTGCGCGGGGGAGCGCAGCGGGGAGCGGTGCGCGCCCACCCGCAGGCGCGGGCCGAGCGGCTGCCAGCTGGTGTCGACGTCGATGCAGACCTTGACCGGGCGGACGGGGTCGGGGGCGGCCGCGGTGATCAGGTCGAGGTGGGCGGTGGAGTCGACCATCAGGGTGATGCGCTCGGCGGCGCCGGGGTCGGCGGCCAGCGCGGCGATCCCGGCGCGGTCGGCGGTGGGGTAGGCGACCAGGACGTCGTCGTCGACGGGCCCGTCCGGCCCGGACACCAGCCACAGGGCCTCGGCCAGGGTGAAGGCCATGATCCCGGAGAAGCCGGGCAGCGCCAGGGCCTCGCGCAGCAGGGCGCGGGACCGCACGGACTTGCTGGCCAGGCGGATCGGGGTGCCCGCGGCGCGGCGGGCCAGGTCGGCGGCGTTGGCGCGGAAGGCGTCCAGGTCGACGGCGGCGAAGGGGGGCGTCAGGCCCGCGGTGGCCGCGTCGTAGGTTTCGCGAGCGCTTCTCATGACCGGAGCATGCCATATTTCATGAAAAGTGTTCACGTCTGCCCCCTCCGGGTGCGCCCGGGTGCGTCGCGGGTGTGGCGTGCGGCCTGATGCGGACGGAGCGGCCCCCGCGGGCGCCGGTCCCGGCTACCCTGGAGGATCGCTGCTGACCAGCAGGTCCTCGTCCCCGATGGAGCGCGCCGCAGACCATGAACGACCGTGAATTCGTGCTCACGCTGTCCTGCCCCGACGGCCGCGGCATCGTCGCCGCCGTGGCGAACCTGCTCTCCGGTCACGGGTGCACCATCACCGAGAGCCAGCAGTTCGGCGACCCCTACACCGGCCGCTTCTTCCTGCGCACCCAGTTCGAGGCCGAGGAGCACGACGGGGCGGGGCCCACCGGGGAGGACCGGCTGCGCGAGGCCTTCGCCCGGATGGCCGCCGGGCTCCCGTCTCCGGCGGGGGACGCCGACCCCACCGTGGAGTGGCGGCTGTGGAAGCGCACCCGCAGGCCGCGGATGCTGGTGATGGTCTCCAAGTTCGGGCACTGCCTGAACGACCTGCTCTACCGGGGGCGCAGCGGGCTGCTGGAGGCCGACATCGCGGCCGTGGTCTCCAACCACCCGGACCTGGGCTTCCTCGCCGACTCCTACGGGGTGGACTTCCACCACCTGCCCGTGGCGCCCGAGACCAAGGAGGAGCAGGAGCGCAGGGTGCTGGAGCTGGTCGACACCTACGACGTCGACCTGGTGGTGCTGGCGCGGTACATGCAGGTCCTCTCCGAGGAGCTGTGCACCAAGATGTCGGGGCGGATCATCAACATCCACCACTCGTTCCTGCCGAGCTTCAAGGGGGCGCGGCCCTACCACCAGGCGCACGCGCGCGGGGTGAAGCTGGTCGGCGCGACGGCGCACTACGTGACGGCCGACCTGGACGAGGGGCCGATCATCGAGCAGGAGGTCGCGCGGGTCGACCACACGCACAGCCCTGAGCAGCTGACGGCGCTCGGGCGCGACCTGGAGTCGGTGGCCCTGGCCCGCGCGGTCAACTGGCACGCCCAGCGGCGGGTGCTGCTCAACGGGTCGAAGACCGTGGTGTTCCGCTAGACGGCCATCGAGGCCGCCCCGGCCTGACCGAGTGGACGTGACCGGGCGGGTCGGTGATCCATCGTGATCGATAGTGGTGATCCCGCCGCTATCGATGCGTGCCGGTGCGCCACCGGCCCATCCGTGGGGCCGGCCGGCAGGGCGTCGGCCGGCGAAGGGTCCACCACGCCGGTGGACACCGTCGTGTGCTCCGAACTCACCGGCACCCCGCCACGTGACGAGCGGTCGGTCGTTCCCTGAACCGGGCGAGGCGTCACGCGGAGCGAGGGGTCGACCCGGGCATCGCCTCCGGGCGGTGCGGCAGAACGCGATCGGAGCGTGGGGCGGCTTCCTGCCGGCACCTGTCGTGCCTCCTGAGTCTCTCCGAGAGCCGTGGCCTCGTCCGGGGCGCGCGCACGATCGACGACCGAGACCGGGCCGCCCGCTTTCCGTCGTTTTGCCATTTATTACTTTTCGATAATTCAATGCGACTCTCCGTAGCAGTAGTGTGCGATTCGTGTCCCGTAGTGGCGCGTTCCGGGGTCCGGTCTCAGGGGGAGCCGGACGCGCGCCGAGGGAACGGGGGAGCATCCATGGGTGCCGAAGAGAAGTGGGACGACGCCGTCGGCAAGGCCAAGGAGGGCATCGGCAAGGTCACCGGTGACGAGGGGACCGAGGCCGAGGGCAAGGCCGACCAGGCCAAGGCGGGCTTCAAGGAGGCGGCCGAGAACGCCGCCGACGAGGTCAAGGAGAAGGCCGGCGAGGCCGCCGACAAGATCAAGGACGTCTTCAAGCGCTGATCGCGCGGCAGGGCATCGGCCGTGGAGCAGGGGGGATCGCAGTGACCGAGGTGCACAATCGCGAGGGGACCGACTCCAAGGTCCCGGAGGCGCGCGGCGACCAGCGCGCGCCGGAACGGACGCGTGGACAGGGGCGTGACCTGGTGACCGAGCAGGGGCGGACCGAGATCGCCGACCACGTGGTCGCCAAGATCGCCGGAATGGCCGCCCGCGAGGTGCGCGGCGTGTTCGCGATGGGCGGCGGCGCCGCCCGCGCCTTCGGCGCGGTGCGCGACCGGATCGCCTCCAGCACGGGCGGCGACAGCGACGCGGGGTCGGCCTCGCGCGGGGTCTCGGTCGAGGTGGGCGAGCGCCAGGCGGCCGTCGACATCGACCTGGTGGTCGAGTACGGGGCGTCCATCCCCGACCTGGCCGCGGCGGTGCGGCGCAACGTCGTCGGCGCGGTGGAGCGGATGACCGGGCTGGAGGTCACCGAGGTGAACGTCAGCGTGGACGACATCCACCTGCCCGACGACGACAAGGCCTCCGACTCCGACGACGAGGCGCCGAGGGTGCAATGACCGTGCAGCCGCCCAGGGGCGACGAGACGATCGCGGCCGCGCGGCGCGTGGCCGAGCGGGCGCTGGGGGTGCCGGACGTGGTGGAGCTGTCCGCCGGGTCCTACGGCACCACGGCGACCCTCGGGGCGGGGGTGCGCGTGAAGGGGGTCTCGGTGCAGCGGGACGAGGTCCGGGTGGGCGTGGTGGTCCGGTACGGCCGCCCGGTCCCCGAGATCGCGTCCGAGGTCCGCGAGGCGGTCCGCGCCGAGGTCCCCGGCCGCGTGGTGCACGTCGAGGTCGAGGACGTGGTCGCCGGAGCGACCTGACCGGGCCGGGGCGGACGCCGCCCCGGGCGCCGGGAGGCCGGCTCCGCGACGGGGCGGCGGGCGCGGTGCCCGTCGGCGCCGACCGGCGGTCCCGGCCGACGTCGCCGTCCCTCGGAGCGGGGCGGTGTGCAGGCGCGGCAGCGCCGTCCGTCCCGGGGGGCGGGCGGCGGCCGGCCGGACCGCGGGGGAGCGGTGGCGGGGCCGCGCAGAGCCGTAGAGGAGGGGATCGGGATGTGGGCGATCGTGGGACTGTCCTTCGGGACCGTTCTCGCACTCGCCGGAGCGTTCGGCGGGCTCGGGGCGTTCCTGCTGGTGTTGGTGCTGGGTGCGGCGGGCTTCATGGCCGGACGGGCCTATGAGGGCGAGCTCGACCTGGCCGAACTGTTCACTCGGCGCACATGAGCGGGCCGACGATGGAAGCGGGGACGACGGATCCCGGGCAGGCCGCGCCTCCGGCGCCGGCGGTCCCGGGGCAGCGCCCGGCCGCCCGGGGGCGCCACGCGGCCCCGGGCGACGCGGAGGGGCGCGGGCGCACGCACATCCCGGCGCACGTGGTCGAGAAGATCGCGGCCCGGGTCGCGCGGGAGGTCCCGGGCGCCTGCTCGGCACGGGCCCAGGCCCGGGTGCGGGACGGGACGGCGGTGCTCAGGCTCGGCATCGCGGCGGTCTATCCGACGCCGCTGCGCCGCACCTGCGCGGCGGTGCGCGAACGCGTCACCGCCCGGGTCGCGGCCCTGACCGGGCTGGCGGTGCCCCAGGTGGACATCGAGGTCAACGAACTGAAGCGCACCAAGGGAGCGCGGTGAGGCCGGGACTGTCGGCCGGCGAGGGGCCGGACGCTCGGCGCGGGGGTCTGCTCCCGTCACCGTGTCGACCAGGTCGGCGTCGGGATGAGCTCCTGCCGGTGGCCTCGGCGGCAGGGGCGAGGTTCGCCCCGGTTGCCGTGCTCCGCTGCCCGGGACGATGGGCGTTCCGGCATGAGCGCACTCGCGCTCCGCGTTCGACCGTGCGGCCAGGGCGCGCGTCCGGAAGCGGCGCGGCCCGCACAAGCCCGGGCTCTCGGCTCGTCGAAGCGGAGCCGGACCCGGCGATCCGCTCCGGGCCGCTCCAGACTGCGCCGCGCCGCCGGGTGTCCGCCGCAGCGGCCGGTCCCTTCGGGGCCACCGTACGGCGTGACCGGTGTGGCCGGACGGCTGCTCAGAGCGTCGAGGCCACAGGAGTCGAGCGGGGGGACCGTCCTTCGGGCCACGGCCCGCGGGGCATCGCCGTGCACGAACGCATCCGTTCCTACAAGGGGAGGCGACGATGACGACCGTTGAGGACGCGGTGGGGCGCACCGGCACGGCCGACGTGCGCCGCGCGCGTCGGGCCGCGCGCAGGACGTTCCGTCCGCGCCGCTCCTGGCCGGCCGTGCTCGCCGCCGTACTGCTGCTGGCGGCCGCGGTCCTGGCCGCCGTCGTCGCGGTGTCGGTCGCCGCGGGCTCGCCGGTGCGGGTGCCCGCGGTCGCCGAGGCCGCGGAACGCGTCGCGCAGCTGAACTGGGGGCACCTGGCGGTTCAGGCCGTGGCCGGGGCCGCGGTCCTGGTCGGGCTGGTGCTGCTGGCCTTGGCGCTGCTGCCGGGCCGGGCCCGGTGGACGGCGCTGCGCACCGACGACGCGGACCTGGTGGTCGGGCTGTCCCGGCCGGCGCTGCGCCGGGCCGTCGCGGCGGCCGCACGGGGCGTGCCGGGCGTTCGCGGGGTGCACGCCTCGGTGCGGCGCCGCGCGGTGCGGGTGCGGGTCGACACCGACCTGCGCGAGGCCCCCGACCTGAGGGACGAGGTCCGGGCGGCCGTGGAGGACCGAGTGGACGAGCTCGCGCCGCTGCGGCGGCCCAAGGTGCGCGTCCGGGTACGGACGGCGAAGGCGTGAGGCTGCGATGAGCTGGGTGGGCAGGACGCGCCGGACGGCGCGCGGGAACCGTTGGGGACTGGCCGTGGTGGGCGTGGTGCTCGCCGTCGGCGGCGGCGCCGCGCTGGCCGCCGGCCAAGGGCTGTTCGGTGCCGGATGGGCCGGGACCGCCGTGGGCGAGGCGCCCGGGGCCGCCGGGCTGCCGGTACCGGACTGGCTGCCGTACGCGGTGGCGGCGGTGGCGGTCGTCGTGGCCCTGCTGGCGCTGCGGTGGCTGCTGGTGCAGCTGCGGGGCGACCGGGTGCGCCGCGTGATGCTGGAGCCCGAGGAGGGGAGCGGCCGTTCGGAGCTGGTCTCGGGTGCGGCCCAGGGGGCGGTCGAGGACGCCGTCGGCGGATACCCGGGGGTGCGCAGGGCCCGGGCGCGGATGCAGGGGTCGGACCGGTCGCCGAGGCTGCGCCTTGACGTGACCCTGGACGAGGACGCGGACGTGGTCGATGTGTGGTCCAGGGTGCGGGGGGAGGCCCTGACCGACCTGAGGGGGTCGCTGGAGGAGGACCGCCTGCCGACGGTGGTGCGCCTGTCCATGGCGGCCCCGAAGCGCAACCGTCCGCGCGTGGCATAGCCCCACCGGGCGGATGCGCCCGCGTAGGCCGAGGGCCCACGAGTCGACACAGGGGGCCCACGGTCCGGGGGAGGACATCGATAGTGGTGACTTCGCCACCCGATCGCACATCGGGTGGCGAAGTCACCACTATCGATGCTGGCGGAGCGCCCGCGGGCCCGTGGCGCCGTGCCGCCAAGGGCGCGCGGCGCCGGGGCGGTTCCGGGCACGGCGGCCCCTGATCGTCCTCTGCCGGTCAGTGCCGCCGGTCAGTGCCGCTGAGGCGGCAGGGTTCCCCTCACGCGATGGTGAGGCTAGGCTTACCTATGACCGCGCGGAGCTTTCTGTCGCGTGGTTCTCCCCGTGACGGCCGTGTGCCCCCGTGCGTGCCCAAGAGGTGTCCATGAAGAGCTGCCATCCGCTGGCCGGGGTCGTGCGCTGGATCAACGAGCGCACCCTCTACTTCAGCGTGCGGCTGGTCGCCCCCGGAGCCCCGGGGCCGGACGGCGAGGGGTGGATCCGCGCCGACCGCCTGCCCGAGCAGGTGCCCGGCCTCATCGACCTGCTCATGCGGCGGTCCTGCGAAGGGCACCGGACCGCGGCGGCGGCGTTCCTGGCCACCGACGTCGGGCGGCAGGTCCTCTGCTTCGCCTCGGCCAGCGCCTACCTGACCGGGCGCGCCCCCGAGCTCGCAGCCGAGCGCCTGTGGGTGCGCCCCGACGAGAACGGCCGCGTCGTCGAGGCGGCGGTCCGCCAGGGCACCGTGGGTGTCCTGCCCGGCGACCCGATGGCCCGCCGCCCCGGGGTGGTCGGGCTTCCCGGCGACCGCGCGCTCGACGAGTGGTTCACCGCCGGGGCGGCCGCGGTACTCGACCCGGTCGTGGACGCCGTCCGCGCCGCCACCCGGTTCGGGGCCCGTGCCCAGTGGGGGGTCATCGCCGACGCCCCGCACGCCGCACTGCTCGCGGCGGCCGAGGAGGTCGGCGCCGACCAGGCGGCCGCGTGGGACCGGGCCGCGCGCATCGTGGACCTGCTCAACCGGGACCGGGACCGTGTGGCGCCGCGCCAGCGCCCGTTCACGGTCGCGCTGGCGGGCCGCCCCGCCCACCGGCCGGAGCGCACGTTCCTGGTGAAGGGCGGGTGCTGCTTCTACTACCGGTTCGGGGACTCCACCTGCGCCGGCTGCCCCCTCAAGGGCGACGACGAGCGGGAGCGCCTGCTGCGCGAGCGCTTCGAACCCGAGTCGGCCCGGGCCTGAGGGGCCGGGGGAGGCGGGGAGCCAGTGGGTGCGGATCCGTCCGGACCGCCTGGTCGCCAAAGACCTGGGGTTCCAGCCCGCGGGCGGCTGACCCGGCCCGGGGGCGTCCCAAGCGCGGACATGCGCGGCGCAAGATTCCCCCTCGGTCCGCCACACGGCCTCCACAATGTCGGTGGCCGGGGCTAGCTTCAGGGCATGAGCGAGAACAGGAAAGTCTTCGTGAACCTGCCCGTGGCCGACCTCGACCGGTCCACGACCTTCTTCACCGACCTGGGCTTCGCGGTCAACCCGCAGTTCAGCGACGACAACGCCGCCTGTGTGGTGGTCAGCGACGAGATCTACGTGATGGTCCTGCTGCCGGAGTACTTCGGGCAGTTCACCAAGGAGCCCGCCACGGACACCTCCCGCAGCCGCGAGGTGATCGTGGCCCTGTCCGCCGAGAGCGCCGCCGAGGTCGACACCCTGACCGAGCGCGCCCGCGCCGCCGGCGGCACCGTCACCCGGGAGCCCACCGCCGACGGCCCGATGTACGGCAGCGCCTTCCTCGACCCCGACGGCCACCTGTGGGAGCTCATGTACATGGACATGAGCCAGGTCGGCTAGCGGCCCGGCCGCGGCGCCCGCGCCTGCCGGAGCCGGGCCGCCGTTACCGGGGTGCCGGAGCCGTGCCGTCGGGGCGGCGCGGTCAGCGGCGGTGGGCCCCCGACCTGCTCCACCGGGGGACCTCCGCGTTCGTCACGGCCCTGAGGACCCATTCGACGGGGCCGTAGGGGTGGCGGGCCGTCCACCACGCACTGGCCCCGACCTGGAGCAGGTAGATCCCCGCGGCGATGAGCAGCGTCGCGGCGGGAGGAACGCTGCCGACCAGGCCGAGCCCGACACCGGTGAACAGCAGGACGCACACCAGCGATTGGAGCAGGTAGTTGGTGAGCGCCGTCCGTCCGGCGGGGGCCACCGCGGCGGCGACGCGGCCGCCCGCACCGGTCCGGAAGAAGCGGAGCAGGGCCGCGGCGTAGGCGCCGGCCAGCAGCGGCGCGGTCAGGACCGCCACGGCCACGCCGGCCGCACTCGCCGTGCCGCCCACTCCGGCGAAGAACACCGACCCCGCCAGTCCGACCGGGAACCCGACCCACGGGAGCAGGCGCAGCGCGCGCTGGTGCGCACCGGGGTCGGCCAGCACCCGGTGCCGCCCGGCGGCCAAGCCGGCCAGGAACGCGGCGAAGGCCACCGGCCCCTGCATGCCGACCAGCGCGATCGCCATGTGCGGCAGCGAGCGGACGTGCTCGGCGACGAGGTCGAGCGGGCCGCCCGCGAGCGCGTCGGCCGTGCGCGCCCCGGCGGCCTCGGCGGCGCCGGTGACGGCCATGGCCAGGAACTGGACCGCGACCAGGGCGGTGATCACCCCGGCGGCGACGAGCGCGGTGCGCGGCCTGATGCGGTGTACGGCGAGCAGTAGGAGGCCGAGCAGGGCGTAGGTGCTCAGGATGTCGCCCTGGAACAGCAGCACCGCGTGCAGGAGGCCGATGACCAGGAGGGCCGCCAGGCGCCGGAGGAACCGCGGCCGGAAGTCCGACCCGTGGCGCCGGGCGGAGTCGACCTGCAGGGTGAAGCTGTACCCGAAGAGGAACGAGAAGAGCAGGTACAACTTCATCTCGAAGAACACGGCCGTGGTCCAGCGCGCGGCCCCGTCCACCGCGGAGGAGAACGCGGGGTCGTGGACCTGGTGGAAGGGGTATCCCGAGGCGAAGTAGCCGATGTTGACGACGAGGATCCCGAAGAGCGCGAAGGACCTCAGAGCGTCGACGTCGAGGATGCGCCGCGCTTCAGCGGGCGGGGGCGTCGTCGATGGTGCCGATGGTGCTGTGGACATGCCGACGACGCTACGGTCCAGGTTGGACGTACGTACATGAATATGGCCCCCGGTTCACTGGGGGAGCCGGCACCACCGGGGGGTCCTGTCCTAGCGGTCGAGGTCGTCGGGAAGCAGGCTGAACGCCTTGTGCGCCGTCAAAGGAAGTACTGCGCGGAAATCGCGACGGTCGAGTGTCAGGATCGCGTTGGTTCGGTATTCGGCGGCTAAGGCCACATTGACGGCGTCCGCCAGATCCAAGTCGAGGCTGCGATACCGTCGTTGTACAGCTTGAGCGGTTTGAAGGAGATCGGTATTGACATCGGGGATCTGGAAGCGCAGTTTTTGAGCTTGTGCCACGAGGAAAGCGATGATCTTGGTTCGGGCGGCAGGGCCGAAGCGGGCCTTCGCCATGTGGTCGACCTCGGTCAGCACCAAGGGGGAGAGGACGACCGTGCCGGCCTCATTCAATATGCCCTGGCAGTCGCTTGCCTCCGTTGAATTGCGATCTGAGGCGGCGAGGATGCCGGATGTGTCGGCGATGACGATCACGTTTCGGCAGCCCCTTCGGCGACCGTGGCCGTTACCTCGGGGGTGGTGGCCACTTCGCCGCTGCCGTCGAACATGGGCCAATCAAGAGGTTCGTCCCATACGCGGTTCGCCATGGCGGCCAGATGGATGCCTTCGCGGATGATCTCCGCCTCCGATACGCCGCGGCGCTGAGCGGCCTCCTTGATGAGTGCGAGGTCGTCGGGGTCGGCGTAGACGTTCGTTCTCTTCATGGACATGTACCAATGCTACCCCATGTACCGTTCAGGAGGTGGAGCGTGCAGCAGGGGCAGTTGGGTACTGGGAGCTGATGAGGGAGAGGAGCCATCACCATGTCTACCGAGGAAGCCGGGGAGGTACCTCTGACCGACGATGCGATCGACGACACGAAGGCGCCGAGGGACGCTCCCGCCGACGACGGCGTCCACGGAGCGGTGCGTAAGGCAGCGAAGCGAGTCTTAGAGGATTCTGCCGGGGTCAATGAGCGCTTGGCTCGATGAGTGGCGGTAAGTGGCAGTGCGCCTTGACGGCTGTGCCGCCTCAGCACTCGATGACGTTGACGGCCAGTCCGCCCCGGCTGGTCTCCTTGTACTTGTCCATCATGTCCCGGCCGGTGTCCCGCATCGTCCTGATCACTTTGTCCAGGGAAACGAAGTGGCTGCCGTCGCCGCGCATCGCCATGCGGGTGGCGGTCACCGCTTTGACCGAGGCGACCGCGTTGCGCTCGATGCACGGGACCTGGACCAGGCCTCCGATCGGGTCGCAGGTCAGCCCGAGGTTGTGCTCCATGGCGATCTCCGCGGCGTTCTCCACCTGGGACGGGGTCGCGCCCAGGGCCTCGGCCAGGCCGCCGGCGGCCATCGACGACGCCGACCCCACCTCGCCCTGGCAGCCCACCTCGGCGCCGGAGATCGAGGCGTTCTCCTTGAACAGGATGCCGATCGCCCCCGCCGTGAGCAGGAACCGCACCACCCCCTCCTCGCTCGCCCCGCGGCAGAAGTGGGTGTAGTAGTGCAGCACCGCCGGGACGATCCCGGCCGCGCCGTTGGTCGGGGCGGTCACCACCCGCCCGCCGGCCGCGTTCTCCTCGTTCACCGCCAGCGCGTACAGGGTGATCCAGTCGCTGCCGTGCAGCGGGTCCGACAGGTCAGGGCTGTCCGGCGCCACCAGGCCCGAGGCGTCGCACCGGCCGCCCAGCTGCCGGTAGAGGCGGTGCGCCCGCCGCGGCACCCGCAGCCCGCCCGGCAGCGTTCCCTCGGTGGTCACCCCCCGGCGCACGCACGCCCGCATCACCCGCCAGATCTCCAGCAGCTCGGTGCGCACCTGCTCGGGGGAGCGGCCGAAGGCCCGCTCGTTGGCGAGCATCACCGCGCTGATCGACATGCCCGTCTCCCGGCACACCTCCAGCAGCTCCTGTGCGGTGGTGAAGGGGTGGGGCACCGGGGTGGTGTCGGGGATGATGCGGTCCGACCCCGTGGCGTCCTCGTCCACCACGAAGCCCCCGCCGACCGAGTAGTACACCCGCGAGCGCAGCTCGGCCCCGTCGGCGTCGTAGGCGGTGAACCGCATCCCGTTCGGGTGCCCCGGCAGGGTCTCCTTGCGGCGGAACTCCACGTCGTGCGCCGGGTCGAAGGCGACCCGCGGGCCGGTGCCGCCCAGCCGGAGCCGCCCGCTCTCGCCCACCGCGGCCAGCAGGTCGGGCACCGCGTCCGGGTCGACGCCCTCCGGGGTCTGCCCGAGCAGCCCCAGGATCACCGCGGTGTCGCTTCCGTGCCCCTTCCCGGTGAGCGCCAGCGAGCCGTACAGGTCGCAGCGCAGTGACGCGGCCCGCTCCGCGGCCCCGGAGGCGGTCAGGCCGTCGACGAACGTCGCGGCCGCCTTCATCGGACCGACGGTGTGCGAACTGGACGGTCCGATACCGATCTTGAACAGGTCGAAGACGCTGATGGCCATCTGTCCTGCCCTCCTCGTCGAGCACAGGGGATGCGGATTGGGCAACGGGGTGCGGATACGGGAACAGGGTCCGGATACGAAAATAGCCGGGTCGCGCGCGGCCTCGCTGCACTTCGGGGGCCGCGCCCGGCCCGGCTGTCCTCGCACGTCCCGGCACGGCGGCCGGGCCCGGCCCTACAGGTCGGGGTAGAGCGGGTGCTTGCGGACCAGGGCCTGGACCCGGCCGCGCAGGGCCTCGGCGTCGTAGCCGGGCTTGAGCGCCTCGGCGATGACGTCGGCGACCTCGGTGAAGTCCTCCTCGCCGAACCCGCGGGTGGCCAGTGCCGGGGTGCCGACGCGCAGCCCCGAGGTCACCATCGGCGGACGCGGGTCGTTGGGGACCGCGTTGCGGTTGACGGTGATGCCGATCTCGTCCAGGCGGTCCTCGGCCTCCTGCCCGTTGAGGGCGGAGTCGACCAGGTCCACCAGCACCAGGTGCACGTCCGTGCCGCCGCTGAGCACCTTCACCCCGGCCTCGGCCGCGTCGGGGCGGGTCAGCCGCTCGGCGAGGATGCGCGCCCCGGCCACGGTGCGCTCCTGGCGGTCGCGGAAGTCGTCGGAGGCCGCCGCCTTGAGGGCGACTGCCTTGCCGGCGATGACGTGCTCCAGCGGACCGCCCTGCATGCCGGGGAAGACCGCGGAGTTGATCTTCTTGGCCAGCTCCTCCTTGCACAGGATGAGCCCGGCGCGGGGGCCGCCCAGGGTCTTGTGCGTGGTGGTGGTGACCACGTCGGCGTGCGGCACCGGGTTGGGGTGCAGGCCGGCGGCGACCAGACCCGCGAAGTGGGCCATGTCCACCATGAAGTAGGCACCGACCTCGTCGGCGATCCGGCGGAACCGCGCGAAGTCGAGGTGGCGCGGGTAGGCCGACCAGCCGGCGACGATCATCGCCGGGCGGTGCTCCTTGGCCAGGCGCTCGACCTCGTCGTAGTCGACCAGGCCGTCGTCGTCGCGCACGTGGTAGGGCACGGGGTTGAGGATCTTGCCCGAGTAGTTGAGCTTCATCCCGTGGGTGAGGTGGCCGCCGTGCGCCAGGTCCAGCCCGAGGATGGTGTCGCCCGGCTTGAGCAGGGCGAAGTAGACCGCGGTGTTGGCCTGGGCGCCCGAGTGCGGCTGCACGTTGGCGTGCTCGGCGCCGAACAGGGCCTTGGCGCGGTCGATCGCGAGCCGCTCGACGACGTCGACGTGCTCGCAGCCGCCGTAGTAGCGCCGGCCGGGGTAGCCCTCGGCGTACTTGTTGGTCAGCACCGTGCCCTGGGCCTCCAGGACGGCGCGCGGAGCGAAGTTCTCCGAGGCGATCATCTCCAGGGTGTCCCGCTGCCGGGACAGCTCCTGGCCGACGGCCGCGGCGACCTCGGGATCGAACTCCTGGAGGGTCTGGTCGAGAAGGGTGCGATCGGTCATGGAATCAGCCTTCGCCTTCGGTCAGCTGGGTGTACTTCTCCGGGGAGAGAAGGTCCTTCGGCTCCTCGGACAGCTCGACCTTGAACAGCCAGCCCTGCCCGTAGGGGTCGGTTCCGATGATCTCAGGGTCCTCGACGGCGGCGCTGTTGACGTCGACCACCTCGCCGCTGACAGGGGCGTAGACGTCGCTCACGGACTTGGTCGACTCGATCTCGCCGCAGGTGTCCCCCGCGGCCACGGTGGCGCCCGCCTCCGGCGGCTCGACGAACACGATCTCACCGAGCGCCTCCGCGGCGTAGGTGGTGATGCCGACCGTGGCGACGCCGTCGCTGATGGAGACCCACTCGTGCTCTTCGGTGTAGCTCAGCTCCGCGGGAACGCTCAATTTCTCTCCAGGAGGATTCGTCAGTGGTGTCCGGTTACCGGGTCCGGCCGCCGCGAGCGGCCGAGGGACCGCGGGCGCTTCGTGCGGATCGCACCCACCCGCCGGTAATTCTGCCTGGTGGGCCGACTGCCCGCACACGCGGCTCGCGACCTTCCGGCGGCGCGTGGGCGCCGCCGGAACTCAGCGTTCCCGCTTGTAGAAGGGGAGCTCGACGACGTCCACCGGCTCGGTGCGGCCGCGCACGTCCACGGCGAACTCACCGGTGGAGGCGTCCAGGCCGGCGTCGACGTAGGCCATGGCGATGGGGCGGCCCAGGGTGGGGGAGGGGGCGCCGCTGCTGAGGGTGCCCACCTGCTCGCCGTCGCGCAGCAGCGGCATGCCGGTGCGGATCGGGCGGCGGCCGCGTGCGGCCAGGCCGATGAGGCGGCGCCCGCCGCTGCGGTCGGCGCTGCGCTCGGCGGCCCGCTCCAGCGCCGCGCGGCCGACGAAGTCCCCCTCCTTCTCGAACTTGACGACGCGGCCCAGGCCGGCGTCGAAGGGGGTGAGGTCCCGGGAGAGCTCCTGGCCGTACAGCGGCATCCCGGCCTCCAGGCGCAGGGTGTCGCGGGCCGAGAGCCCGGCCGGCACCAGGCCGTGCGGCTCGCCGGCCTTGAGCAGGGCCTCCCACACGGCGGGGGCGCCGGCGGCGGGCTCGATGAAGATCTCGAAGCCGTCCTCGCCGGTGTAGCCGGTGCGGGCGAGCAGCACCGGCTGCCCGGCCACGGTGTGGCGGTAGCCGGCGTAGTACTTGATCTCCGACAGGTCGGCGTCGGTGAGCGGGGCCAGGATCTCCACCGCGGCGGGACCCTGGAGCGCGATCAGCGCGGTGTCGCCGGAGCGGTCGTCCACCACGGCGTCGAAGCCCCCGGCGCGCTCCTGGAGCGCCGCCAGGACGGTGCCGACGTTGGCGGCGTTGGGGACGACCAGGTAGTCGTCCTCGGCCAGGCGGTACACGATCAGGTCGTCGAGGACGCCGCCGTCGGCGTCGGTGATCATCGTGTAGCGCGCGCGGCCGACGCTGACCTTGGACAGGTGCCCGACCATGGAGTAGTCGAGGAGGTCGGCGGCCTGGGGGCCGGTGATGCGGACCTCGCCCATGTGGGAGAGGTCGAACAGGCCCGCCTTCTCCCGGACGGCCGTGTGCTCGGCCTTCTCTCCGGAGTACCGCAGGGGCATCAGCCAGCCCGCGAAGTCGACCAGGGTGGCGCCCAGCGCCTCGTGCGCAGAGCGGAGTGCGGTTTCGCGGAGGTTCGCGGAATCGCCGCCGGCGGATGTCATCGTCGCTCCCGAGAGGATGGTCGTCGTTGTGGATCCAAAGGCGTAGCCATCCTCCCCCTCTGTCATCGGTGCCTGAGAGCTTCACCGCGCGCTCGGCGCGGCTTGCACCTTCGGCGAGGGGCGCCGCTGCCCCTGCTTTCCAGAGTGGTCTCGCCCGGACGGTCCGTCGCGCCTGAGAGGTTCTCTGGGGAGGGTTTGCTCCTTCGGCGGTCCGCGCCGGCTGCGCGGACGCTCTCCCGTTCGGGTTCGTCGACCGGTTTCAGAGTAGCAGCGTGCTTTGTCCGGGCACAGGGGCGGCCCTCAGGGGCCGCCCCTGACCTGGGAAGGGAGGGAGCGGGAGGGGAGAGAGCGCTTCAGGCGCGCGTTCAGCCGCGCGCCGGGGACCCGAGCCCGCGGTCGACGCGGACGTCGCCGCCGCGCACCACCGCGCGCACGTGCTTCTCCGGTTCGGCGAGGATCGCGACGTCCTCCAGCGGGTCGCCCTCGACCACGATCAGGTCGGCGTCGGCGCCCGGGCGCACCGTCCCCACGCGGCCCTCCAGCTCCAGCAGCCGGGCGGCGGTCGTGGTGGCCGCGCGCAGGACGTCGGCGGCGGGCTGCACCCGGGCGCGGATCGCGAACTCCTCGCTCTGGTGGGCCTGCATGCCCCCGAGCAGGTCCGTGCCGAAGACCAGGTTCACCCCCGCCTCGTGCGCCATGCGCAGCGCCTCCAGCCCGCGGTCGAGCACGGTGGACACCTTGGCCTGGCTCTCCGGGGGCAGGCCGTTGCGGGCGCCCTGGCGGGCCAGTTCCCGGTAGGTCACCAGGGTCGGCACGAGGTAGGCGCCGCGCTCCAGGAAGAGCTCCAGGCTGGTCTCGTCGATGAGGTTGCCGTGCTCGATGCAGCGCACGCCCAGCCGCAGGCCGCGGTTGACCGCGCGGGCGGTGTAGGCGTGCCCGGTGACGTACCGGTTGGCGGCCTCGGCCTCCTCCACCACCGCGCGGATCTCCTCCTCGGCGGACTGGGTGGAGTCGATGCGGTCGGTGGGCGAGGCGACCCCGCCGGAGAGCATGATCTTGATGTGGTGGGCGCCGGTGCGCAGCTGTTCGCGGGCGGCGCGGCGGAACGCGGTGGCCCCGTCGCACACCAGGCCGGTACTGGGGCAGCAGCCGTGGTCACCGGTGTCCTGGCGCCCCGGCCCCCGGAAGTCGCCGTGCCCGCCGGTCTGGGAGAGCGCCTTGCCGCCGAACATCAGGCGCGGGCCGTCGATCAGGCCCTCGGCCACGGCCTGGGCCAGGCCCCAGTCGCCGCCGGCGACGTCGCGCACGGTGGTGAAGCCGCGGTGCAGCATGTCGTTGAGGGAGCGGGCGGCGAAGGCGGTGGCGTAGGAGGGGGAGTGGTCCATGGCCGCGCCCAGGTCGGCGCTGAAGGCGGTGGGGTGCACGTGGGCGTCGATCAGGCCCGGCATGAGCGTGGCCCCCGCCAGGTCGACCGTGCGCGCCTCCGCGCCGGGGTCGGGGGCCGGGCCCTGTCCGGTCGCGGCGATGCGGCCGTCCTCGACGCGCAGCCAGGAGCCGGGGGTGCGGGTCCCGGCCTCGGGGTCGAGGAGGGCGGCGCCGGTGAACAGGGTGGTGCGGGGGCGGTCGGCCATGGATTCCTCCGGTCGCGGATGCCTGCGGTGCTTGCGGTGCCTGCGGCGCGCGGGGTGACGCGCGCCTCATCCGCAATATATGTTGCAACGAGGGTGCGGGGAAGAGCGGGGTGCCCTCGGCGGGCCCCGGCTACCTCCGCCGGGTGCCGGCGCCGCTCGCGGGTCCCGGGGCCGCGCGCGGGGGCCGGAGAATGGGGGTCGGCCCGTTCGGGGCGAGGGGCGCGCGAGAGCGGAGGCGAGGAGCGAGATGCCGGACTGGATCGAGGAGGCGCTGGCCGGCGGCCGCCTGGGACGCGCCGCCGAGCGGGTGGTCCGGGTGCTGCGCGACGACCCGAGGTTCGCCTCCTACGCGAGCACCGCCGAGCTGGCCGGGCGCGCCGAGGTGAACGTGGCGACCGTGGTGCGCGCCGCCCAGCAGCTGGGGTTCTCCGGGTGGCCCGCGCTCCGGGTGGAGCTGCGCTCGCGCTACCTGGCCTCGCTCAGCGCGGGCGAGGTGCTGGCCGAGCACGCGGGCACCGCCGACCCGGTGCGCGAGGCCGTGCGCTCGGACCGGGAGGCGCTGCGCACCCTGGACCGCACACTGGAGCCGGAGCGGGTCCGCGCGCTGGCGGGCGCGGTGCACGGCGCGCGGCGCACGCTGGTGCTGGGCTCGGGCACGTTCGCGGCGCCGGGCCTGCAGCTCTCGCACGCCGCCGGGATCATGGGCTACGACGTGGAGATGCGCGACGTCGGCGGGACCGCGCTGGTCAGCGCCCTGGCCAGGATGGACGCGGGCGACCTGGTGGTGGTGTGCGACCTGTGGCGGGTGCCCCGCGCGATCCGCGCCGCGGCCCGCATCGCGGCGGAGCGCTCCGTGTCCACAGCGGTGATCACCGACCGGCGCGACTCGCCGCTGGTCGAGGGTGCCGAGCACGTGATCGTGGTCCCGAGCGAGGGCGTGGGCATGTTCCCGTCCCTGACGGCGGCGATGGCCGTCGTGCACGGGGTGCTCGCCGAACTGACCCGCATCGGCGGCGACCGGGCGCTCCAGGCCGTCCGCCGCACCGAGCACCTGTGGGAAGAGGCCGAACTCTTCTGAGGGCGCCCCCACCGGTAGGGGCGGCGAGGAGGGGCCGGGGCGGTTGCCCGGCGTCGCCGCCTTCGATGGGCCCCGGGTGGGACGCTGTGTGGTCGAGTGCTGTGACCTCGGTGAACACGCAGCGGGAATCGCAGTGACCTGAGTCACATCGACTGCAATAAGTGTTGCAGGACACAGGGTGGTGCTGCTTACATCGCCCCCATCGGATCCGTCCCCCGGCCTCACTTCACGGGGCCGTCCCCGGCCTCCCCCGTCCGCGAAGGTGTCCCATGCAGACCGTCCATCTCGCGATCCTCGCCGTGTACCTGCTGGCCATGGTGGGCGTCGCCCTGTACTTCCTCCGCTCGGGCCGGCTCGGCGGCGGCGACGACTTCCTGTTCGCCGGGCGCAGCCTGCCCCGGCCCGTCATGGTCGCCACGATGCTGGTGACCTGGGTCGGTTCGGGGACGATCATCGGCGGCGCCAACTTCGCCTACACCTACGGCCCCGTCGCCGGCCTCGTCTTCTTCGCCGGCACCCCGCTGGGCATCCTGGTGCTGCTGCTCGCCGCCCGGCGCATCCGGCGCGCCTCCCGGCACACCGTCCCCGAGCTGCTGGAGGTCCGCTTCGGCACCGGGGTGCGCACCGTCGCCGCCGCCGTCACCGCCCTGGCCTACATCGGCCTGGTCGCCTCCCAGTTCATCGGCGGCGGGTACGTCGTCAGCCTGATCACCCCGCTCACCTCCACCCAGGGCACGGTCCTGGTGGCGGTGGTCGTCACCCTGCTCACCGTCACCGGCGGCCTGTTCTCGGTGGCCTACACCGACTTCATGTCGGCGATCCTCATCGTGCTCGGCCTGTTCGTGTCCCTGCCGCTGGTCTTCACCGCCGTCGGCGGCCCCACCGCCTACTGGGAGGGGCTGCCCGACAACGCCACCGCCCCCACCGGCGGGCTCACCGCCCTGCAGCTGCTGGGCTACTTCCTGCCGCTGTTCCTGCTCCTGCTGGCCGACCAGAACATCTACCAGCGCCTGACCGCCGCCCAGGACGAGCGCACCGCCCGCACCTCCACCCTGGGCATGCTCGTCTCCAGCTTCTTCATCTTCATCCCGGTGGTCCTGCTGGCCTCGGCGGCCGCGGTGCTCATGCCCGGCATCAACGGCGACATGGCGATCCTGAGCCTGGCCTCCGAGGGGCACCTGCCCGCGGTGCTCGGCGGCCTGATCCTCGCCGGCGCGGTCGCCTTCGTCATCACCACCGGCTCGTCGTTCATGCTCTCGGCCGCCTCCAACCTGACCTACGACCTGTACGCGCGCTTCTCCCGCCGGGAGGCCTCCGCGCGCCGCACCCTGGCCGTGCAGCGGGGGTCGGTGCTGGCCATCGCGCTCGTCGCCTTCGGCCTGGGCCTGTACTTCCCGACCGTGCTCGAGCTGCAGATGTACTCCTACACCGTCTACGGCGCGGCCATCACCCCCGCGGTCTTCGCGGTGCTGTTCTGGAAGCGGGCCACCACGGCCGGGGCGGTCGCGGCCCTGGTCGTCGGCGCCGCGACCACGGTGGGCTGGCAGCTGGCGGGCACCCCGGGCGACGTCAACGGCGTGGTCGTGGCCCTGCCGGCGGCGCTGGCGGCGCTCGTGGCGGCCAGCCTGGCCACCGAGGCGCCCGCCCCGGAGGACCTGGCGGCCGCGGGCGTCGACTGAGGCCGGAGGAGGGGGCGGAGCCGCCGGGACCGTGGTTCCTCCCGGTTCCCTCGGACCCGGCGGTTCCGGCCGCATGCACGTGGGCCCGGCACGGACGACCAGTCCGTGCCGGGCCCACGTGCCCGCGGGTCAGGCCTTGCGGCGGCGGCGCACCGCCTCGGCCAGGCCCTCCAAGACCTCGACGGTGGTGTCCCAGCCCATGCACTTGTCGGTGATCGACTTGCCGTACACCAGGTCGGCCGGGTCGTCGCCCAGCTTCTGGGCGCCCTCCTCGATGAAGCTCTCCAGCATCACGCCGATGATGCCCTGCTGCCCCTCGGCCACCTGAGCGGCGATGTCCTGGGCCACCAGCGGCTGGCGCGCGTGGTCCTTGCCGCTGTTGGCGTGCGAGGCGTCGATCATGACCCGGCGGCGCAGGCCGGCGCCCTCGACCACGTCCAGCGCGCCCCGCACGTCCTCGGCCCCGTAGTTGGGGCCGGTGCGCCCGCCGCGCAGGATGAGGTGGCAGTCCGGGTTGCCGCCGGTGCTCACCACCGACCCGGCGCCGGAGGGGTCCACACCGAAGAAGGTGTGCGGCGCGGCGGCCGCCCCGCAGGCGTCCACCGCCACCTGCACGTCGCCGTCGGTGCCGTTCTTGAACCCGACCGGCATGCTCAGGCCGCTGCCGAGCTGGCGGTGCACCTGGCTCTCGGTGGTGCGCGCGCCGATCGCCCCCCAGGCGACGGCGTCGGCGATGTACTGCGGGGTGATCGGGTCGAGGAACTCGGTGCCCGCCGGGACCCCCAGCGCGCCGATGTCCAGCAGGAGCCGGCGCGCGGTGCGCAGGCCGCGGTGCACGTCGTAGCTCTCGTTCAGGTCCGGGTCGTTGATCAGGCCCTTCCACCCCAGGGTGGTGCGCGGCTTCTCGAAGTAGACGCGCATCACCACGCACAGGTCGGCGCTGACCGAGGGGGTGAGCTCCTTGAGGCGGCGCGCGTATTCCAGCGCCGCCTCCGTGTCGTGCACCGAGCACGGCCCCACGATGACGAGCAGGCGGTCGTCCTGCCCGTTCAGCACCCGCGTCACCTCGGCCCGGGCGTCCTCCACCAGCGCGGTGCGCTCTGGGCCCATCGGCAGCTCGGCCAGCAGGTCGCGCGGTGCGACCAGTGGCCGGTAGCTGACGATGCGCGTGTCGTTGGTGCTGCTCGTCATGGCTCGGATGCTCCTCGTACCCGTCGTCCCCGATCGGCCCTCCAGGAACCTTAGCGCCAACGGGGCCGCAGGTCCGAGGGGGTGTGCGGGAGTGTGGTGCGGGTCATCACGGGGTTTCTCAGCCCGTGAGACTCACCCCTTCAGGTCGGGGAAGTCCTCCTCCCAGAACTCCTGCGCGTTGCGCCCCTTCTCCGGGGCGCCCCGCTCGTGCTCGGCGGTGCGCAGCTCCACCCGCCGGATCTTGCCCGAGACCGTCTTGGGCAGCTCGGCGAACTCCACCCGCCGCACCCGCTTGTAGGGCGCCAGCCGCTCCCGGCAGAACTCCAGGACGGACCGGGCGGTCTCGGCGTCCGGCCGCGCCCCCGCCACCAGGGTGACGAACGCCTTGGGCACCGCCAGCCGCACCGGGTCGGGCGAGGGCACCACCGCCGCCTCGGCGACCAGCTCGTGCTCGATGAGCACGCTCTCCAGCTCGAAGGGGGAGATGCGGTAGTCGGAGGCCTTGAACACGTCGTCCCGGCGGCCGATGAAGGTGATGTGGCCGTCGGCGTCCCGGGAGGCGACGTCGCCGGTGTGGTAGAGCCCGTCGCGCATCACCTCGGCGGTGCGCTCCTCGCTGTCGGTGTAGCCGGCCATCACCCCCACCGGGGAGTCCCCCAGCTCCAGGCACACCTCGCCCTGGGCGCTCTCCGCGCCGGTGACCGGGTCGGCCACCACCACGCGGTACCCGGGCATCGGCAGCCCCATCGACCCCGGGCGCACCTCCTGGCCGGGGGAGTTGCCCACGGTCACCGTGGTCTCGGTCTGGCCGTACCCGTCCCGCACGGTCACGCCCCAGGCCGCGCGCACCTGATCGATCACCTCGGGGTTGAGCGGCTCGCCCGCCGAGACCGCCTCGCGCACCGGCGCACCGCCCCCGCCCAGGTCGGCCTGGATGAGCATGCGCCACACGGTCGGCGGGGCGCAGAAGGTGTCCACACCGCACCGGCGCACCGCCTCCAGCAGGCCGGCGGCGTCGAACCGGGACTGGTTCACCGAGAGCACCGTGGCCTGGGCGTTCCACGGGGCGAACACGCTGCTGTAGGCGTGCTTGGCCCACCCGGGGGAGGAGATGTTCAGGTGCACGTCGCCCGGGCGGATCCCCACCCAGTACATCGTGGACAGGTGCCCGACCGGGTAGGAGAGCTGGGTGTGCTGCACGAGCTTGGGCGCCGAGGTGGTGCCGGAGGTGAAGTACAGCAGCAGCGGGTCGTCGGCCAGGGTCCGGTGGTCCGGGGCGAAGTCGACGGCGGCGTGGCGGCAGTCGGTGTAGGGCATCCAGCCCTCCATGTGGCCGACGCTGATCCGCGTCCAGTGGCCGCCGAGCCCCTCGAACTTGGGGGTGTCGGCCGCGTTGGCGATCACGTGGCGCACCCCGCCGCGCTCGATCCGGTCGGCCAGGTCGGCGGAGGTCAGCAGCGGCGTGGCGGGGATGAGCACCGCCCCCAGGCGGATCGCGGCCAGCGTGGTCTCCCACAGCTCGACCTGGTTGCCCAGCATCACCAGCACCCGGTCGCCCCGGTGCACGCCCTGGTTGTGCAGCCAGTTGGCGGTCTGGCGGCTGCGTTCGGCCATCTCGCGGTAGGTCAGCCGCGTCTCGGTGCCGTCCTCGTCGACGATCCACAGGGCGAGCCGGTCCGGGTGCTCCTCGGCGGCCGGGTCGAAGTGGTCCTGTGCCCAGTTGAAGTGGTCGGGCCGGGGCCAGGAGAAGCGCGCGTGCGCCTGGGCGCGGTCCTCCCGGAACTCCAGCAGCAGGTCGCGCGCCGCGCGGAACTCGGCGGTGGCGGGGTTCGACATGGATGGACCTCCGCATCCGGGGTGTGAGCGCTGTCACTCTAACCGCTGCGGGTCCCTGATGTCCCGGAGCGCCGGGCCGTAGGGGCGGCCACTACGATCGGTGCGGTGAGCGACCTGAGCGGCCACCAGGGAACGTGGACCTTCGGCGCGGACGCGGTCCGCATCGACTACGCGGACCGCTGGCGGGTGCACCGCATGCTGCGGCTGCTCCGCCGGTGCGCCGTGCCCTATGCGGCCATCGCCGGGGTGGAGTTCCGGCCCGACGCGGGGCGCAGGCGGTGGAGCCTGTCCCTGCGCCTGGAGGAGGGGGCCGACCCCTTCGCCGAGAGCGCCCTGGGCGAGCAGGACCGCGGCGCCCCCTTCCGGCTCACCGGCCCGGCCGACTCCGTGCTCACCGCCGAGTACCAGGCCGACCAGCTGCGGGTCCTGGCCGAGGGCGCGCGGGTGGCCGGGCCTCGCCCCGACCCCGCCGAGGTGGCGCGGTCCCTGGTCCCGGCCCCGCCCTTCAAGGCCGTCTGCACGGAGGGCGAGGCGGTCGTCGACGGCGGCGAGGTCCGCCTGCGCTGGCAGCGCCCCCGCGGCAAGGAGAAGCGGCGCCTCGGCGGGCGGGTCCTGCCGCTCGACGGGCTGGTCCGCGCCGAATGGGTGCCGCCCGAGCCCTCGGGGTGGGCGGGGGTGCGGTTCGCCGTCGCAGGTGAGGACGCCTCCGGGGGCGGGATCCGCAAGGACCCCGCAGGGATGTGCACCCTGGACGGCGGCGAGCAGGCCCGGCTTCGGCTACTGGCCGCCGTGGTCAACGCCCACCTGCCGGGCGCGGCGGGCGCCGCCCGGGGAGCCGGTGGTAGAGAGGTGGGGACCCCCGGTGCGTCGGAGGCGCCCGCGCCGCACGGCGCGCCGCGCCCCGACCCCGAGGAGATCTCCCGGCGCATCCGCGAGCTCGCCCGCCTGCGCGACGACGGCCTCGTCACCGAGGAGGAGTTCGCCGCGAAGAAGGCCGAGCTGCTGGGGCGCCTGTAGCGCTCGACCACGAACGAAAGGCGGTCGCCGATGACCCTGCGGACCCTGTACCCCCCGATCACCCCCTACGACAGCGGGATGCTCGACGTGGGCGGCGGCGACAGCCTCTACTGGGAGCTGTCCGGCAACCCCGACGGCAAGCCGGCGGTCTTCCTGCACGGCGGCCCCGGCGGCGGCACCGGCCCCGACCACCGGCGCCTGTTCGACCCCGAGCGCTACCGGGTGCTCCTGTTCGACCAGCGCAACTGCGGCCGCAGCACCCCGCACGCCTCCGGCATGGACGTGGACCTGTCGGCCAACACCACGTGGAACCTGGTGGCCGACATCGAGCGGCTGCGCGAGATGGCCGGCGTGGACAGCTGGCTGGTCTTCGGCGGGTCCTGGGGCAGCGCGCTGGCCCTGGCCTACGCCGAGGAGCACCCCGAGCACGTCAGCGAGCTGGTCCTGCGCGGTATCTTCACGCTGCGCGACGACGAGCTGCAGTGGTTCTACCAGAACGGCGCGAGCCACCTCTTCCCCGACGTGTGGGAGAACTACCTGGCCCCCATCCCCGAGGAGGAGCGCGGCGACCTGATCGCCGCCTACGCCAGGAGGCTCAACCACCCGGACCGCAAGGTGCGCGTGGAGGCCGCGCGCGCCTGGAGCGTGTGGGAGGGGTCCACGGTCACGCTGCTGCCCGACGAGGCGGTGCGGGCCCAGCACGCCGAGGAGGACTACGCCCTGGCGTTCGCCCGCATCGAGAACCACTACTTCACCAACAAGGGGTTCTTCACCCCGGGACAGCTCATCGAGCGCGCCGACCGGCTGCGCGGCATCCCCGGCGTGATCGTGCAGGGGCGCTACGACGTGTGCACCCCGGCGCGGACCGCCTTCGACCTGCACCGGGCATGGCCGGAAGCGGACTTCCACGTCGTCGACGACGCGGGCCACGCCTTCAGCGAGCCGGGCATCCTGCACCGGCTGATCGAGGCGACCGACCGCTTCGCCGCGTCGTGACGCCGGTCCCGGGGCCGCGGCGGCGCGGCCCCGGGGGCGCGGACTAGGCTCGGGGCCACAATCCGCGCAAGGAGGCTCACGATGAAGGTCAAGGTCGACTACGACCTCTGCGAGAGCAACGCCGTCTGCATGGGGATCCTGCCCGAGGTGTTCGAGGTCCGCGACGACGACAACCTCTACATCCTGCAGGAGGAGCCGCCCGAAGAGCTCCGGCCCGAGCTGGAGGAGGCCGTCCGGATGTGCCCTAAGCAGGCGCTGAGCCTGGAGGACTAGGGCACCGACGGCCGCCGTCCGGTCGCGGCGCCCGGGGGCCGCGACCGGAGCGGGACGAGCGGTGCGGGGACGGGCGGCGCCCTACCGGCCGACGCCCGCGGCGGCCAGCGCGTCCTCCCAGGAGGTCGGCTCGGCCAGCAGGGGGCGGTAGCGCATCGTCTTGGGCGTGGACTTCAGCCCCAGCACTCCGATGAGCATGCCCTCGCGCCCGAAGAACGCCACGAACTTGCGCTCCTCGGGCGACCCGTGCACGAACTCCACACGGTCCGCCGGGGCGGCCTGCCCCAGCAGCTGGATCTTCCGCTTGTACTGGTCCGACCAGAAGTAGGGGACCGGCGTGTACTCCTCCGCGGCCCCCGCTCCGGCCAGCAGGTTGCGCGCGGCCACCGCGGCCTGCTCCCCGGCGTTGGTCCAGTGCTCCAGCCGCATCCGGCCTCCGTAGCGCGGGTGCGGGAAGTTCGCCAGGTCCCCGGCGGCGTACACGTTCGGCAGTGAGGTGCGCCCGCGCGCATCGCACAGCACGCCCCCGGCGCCGTCGGCGAGGGCGACCCCGGACCCCTCCAGCCACTCGGTGTTGAGGTCGACCCCCAGGCCACAGACCACGACCGGGGCCTCCACCGCCGAGCCGTCGGCCAGGCGGATCCGGCGCACGCGCCCGCCCTCGCCCTCGAACCCGCTCACCCCGACGCCCAAGCGCAGGTCCACGCCGTTGTCGCGGTGCAGGTCGGTCAGGACCCGCCCGACGCGCGGGTCGACGGCCCGGGTGAGCGGGGTGGGCGCGGCCTCGACCAGCACCACCTCCCGGCCGAGCGCCCGGGCGCTCGCCGCGACCTCGGCCCCGACGAACCCGGCCCCGACCACGGCGACGCGGTCGTGCCGCTCCAGGTCGGCCCGGACCTCCTCGGCGTCCTCCCGGGTGCGCAGCACGTGCACGCCGGCCAGGCCGGTGCCGGGGCGGCGCGCCCGCGCGCCGGTCGCGACCACCACGCCGTCGGCGCGCACCCGCGACCCGTCGTCCAGCTCCACCGCCCGCTCACCGGGCAGCAGCCGGGCGGCGCCGCGGCCCAGGCGCAGGTCGAGCCGGAGGGCGTCGAACGCCGCATCGTCGCGCAGGGCGATCCCCTTGGGCGAGGAGGTGCCGGTCAGCACCTCCTTGGACAGGGGCGGCCGCGAGTAGGGCCGGTGCTCCTCGGCCCCGATCAGCGTGACGCGGCCCTCGAAGCCGGCCTCGCGCAGGGATTCGGCGGCGTGCAGGCCGGCCATCCCCGCGCCTGCGATGACGACGTTGTCCATGGCTCCGCTCTCGGATCAGGGGGTGGTGGGGATCCCCGTCCAGGCTAGGGGCACGCACCCGCCGGAGCCGGCCCTCCGGCGCCCCGGCGCCCCGGCGCCCCGGTGCCCCGGCGCCCCGGCGCCCCGGTGCCCCGGCGCCCCGGTGCCCCGGCGCCCCGGAGGCCTGGGGCCCGGACGGGCCGCGGCTACAGGGGGCGGATCGCACCGACCGGCTCGCCGCCGCCGAGGATGTCGGAACTGAGCATGTCCGAAACGGGGGAGACGTCGGCGCCCAGCTCGCGCAGCGCGGTGAGCGCGACCATGGTGCGGGCGCGGGTCTCGGCGTCGCCGTCGGACACCTTGACGGCGACCGCGCGCCCCTCCCGGTCGGCCAGCACGATGACGCCTTCGGCGCCGATCTTGGAGACCAGGCCGGGCAGGCCGCGCATGAGGCGGGTGTCGGCCCGGCCCTCGCCGGCCACGTACTCGGGGTGGGCGCGCATGGCGGCGACCACGGCCGCCTCGGGGGTGCCCTCCGGGGCCAGCGCCATGGCCCGCACCCCGCGCGCCAGGCCCTCCAGCGAGACGGCCATCTGCGGGGCGCCGCAGCCGTCGACGGCGGTGTGCGCGACCGGCTCGCCGCACATGTCCTCGATGGTCTCGCGGACCAGGACCTGGAGTGGGTGGACGGGGTCGAGGTAGTCGGCGGTGCTCCAGCCCCGCACGGTGCACGCGGTGAGCATCGCGGCGTGCTTGCCCGAGCAGTTCATCAGCAGGCGGCTCGGCTCGCCGCCGGAGCGCAGCAGGGCGTCGCGGAAACGCCGCCCCATCGGCCAGTCGACCGGGCAGCGCAGGTCGTCGGGGGTGAGCCCGGCGTCGGCCAGCATCTTGCGGACGATGTCGGCGTGGATGTCCTGGCCGCTGTGGCTGCCGGCGGCCACGGCCAGCTCCGCCCCGGACAGGTCGGCCCCGGCGCGCAGCACGGCCAGCGCCTGGAAGGGCTTGGCGGCCGAGCGCGGGAACATCGGCGCGCCCACCGGTCCGCGCGCGTACCCGGTCCCGCCGTCCGGGGCGATGCCGACGACGGCGCCGTAGTGCACGCCTTCGCGGAAGCCGGAGCGCACGACCTCGGCGAGCGGCACGTATTCGGGCAGCGGGGACGACGGGTGGGACACCGGGCCTCCATTCACGACAAAGCTGGACAGACGGCTCAACGTTATGCGGCGCGGCTCTCTTCCCGCACCCGTCGCAGGCGTGCCGTAAGGTCGGGCAACGGCGCGGCCCGGCCGACCGGGGCCCGCGCCGGAACCGGTCGTACGGGGGAGGACGTGCCGCAGTGGCAGTGCTGGAGTGGTTGAGGGGCGGGCGCCCGCACACGCGCGGGGCGATCGCGCACGGGGCCCTGACCCGTGTGCGGGGCGGGGCCGCCCTGCCGGCGCGCGGCCTGGAGTACGCCGTCCTCGACGTGGAGACCACCGGGCTGGACCCGGCGCAGGGGGCGCGGGTGTGCGAGGTCGCGGTGGTGCGGATGCGCGGCGACGGCACCGTGCTGCGCGAGTTCAGCACCCTGGTCGACCCGGGCGCCCCGATCGCGGGGCGCGAGTTCCACGGCATCGCCGACGGCGACGTGGCGGGGGCGCCTCGGGCGGGCGCACTGGCCCGGGAGCTGGCGGGGCTGTTCTCGGACGCCGTGGTGGTCGGGCACAACCTGGACTTCGAGGCGGCCTTCCTCACCGGTGAGCTGGTCCCGGAGGGCTTGCCCGAAGGCGTTCCGGGGCTGTGCACCCTGCGTGCGCTTCGCTCCCAGCTCGATTTGGACCGCTACTCGCTGCCGCGGGCGAGCCTGGCGCTGAACGGGCACTGGCCCTCGGGGCAGCACACCGCCCTGGGCGACGCGCGCGCGTGCGCCCGCATCCTGGCCGAGATGCTGGCCACGGCGCCCGGAGAGCTGTACTACACCGGCCCCGCGCCGCGGGAGCTGGAAGTCGAGTCCCGGACCAACGGCGGGCCGGTCCGCCTCAAGAGCCGCACCCCGGCGAAGGGGCCGCTCCCCATGGCCACGGTGTGGCCCCGGAGGTGGCGCCCTCAGGAGCTGCCGACGGAGCTGTGCGGCGGGGCGTTCACCGGTTCCGACCGGGAGGCCGCTCTGAAGGCCGCCCGTGAGCGCGGCCTGCGCCGCGAGGCCATCGCGGGCGCCGCGGCACTGGCCGGCGCGGCCGCGGCCGCCGGCGCGGCCCGCACCCTCATGCGCGCCCTGCGCTGAACGGCGGGCCGGGGTCCGCGCGGAGGGCGGGACGGCCGGCGCCGGCCCCCGCGGGGCGACGGCGCAGCGGGTCGGACGACGGGCGCGCCGCCGCGCCGTCGTCGCAGGTGAAGGGGTTTCCTTCCGACTCTGGAGGCCCCGGTGGTGCCGCGCCACGGGGCACCGGGCGGGTCCTCGGGTGCGCCCGGCGGCCGGAGGGGCTCCTCCCTCGGCGCGGCGTGCCTGTCGTCCCGGACGGACGCGGATCCCCTTCCGTTCCGGCAGATTCCGGGAGAACGGAAGACACCACTCCGGCGGACACGGCCCATCGGACCCGTGCGGGGTCAGATCCCCGAGAGCGCCAGGAAGAAGGCGATGATCAGCGCGCTTCCGCCCACCGTGGTCAGGGTGGCGCGGCCGGCCTCGGTGAGGCGTGCGGGGAGCACGGCCACGGCCGGGAAGAAGCGGACGACTCGGTTGCTGACGGCGACGGCGATCAGCACGGCGCCGACGAAGAGGAGGGCGAGGGACACGTCGGGTCAGGCCTTCTACGACTGAGGGGAGGGGCTGAGGGGGTGCGCGCCCGATTGTTCCCCACGGGAAGGGCTCTGCGGGAGGGGGCAGAGGGGATGCGGCCGGTTATGGCCGGTCCCGAACCGCTCCGTTCCGCCCCGCGGCCGCTCCGTGCGCGGCCGCTCCGGCGGGGGCGCCGAGCGCGCGCAGGGTGAAGGAGGTCACCAGGGCGTGCGCCTCCTCCACCGAGGTCTCCCCGCGCAGGATGGGCACCCGCTGGGCCCCGATCATGGCCAGGACCAGCCGGGCCGTCGCGGTCACCGGCTGCTCGGCGAAGGCCCCTTCGGCGGTCCCGTGTCGCAGGACCTCCTCCAGCAGCTGCTGCATGGGCTCGACGTGGTCGGCGAGGCGCTGGTAGGCGTCCGGGCCGAGGCTGGCGCCGAGCTCGGCGGCCGGCGGGTGGGGGTGCTCGGCGATCGCCTCCAGCTGGAAGCGGACGAACACCGAGAGCCGGTCGGTGGGCGCCGGGACGCTGTGCAGCTCGGACCGGTACCGCTCCAGGAAGCCGGCGGTGGCCTCTTCGGCGAAGGCCAGGAGCAGGGCCGCCTTGTCCGGGAAGTAGTTGTACAGGGCCGTCCGGGTGATGCCCGCCCGCGCCGCGACCTCGGTCATGGAGATGTCGTCGATGCCCTCGGTCCGGGTCAGCTCGGCGACCGCGTCCAGGATGCGCCCGCGCGTCTGGGCCCGGTGTGCGGCGATGGTCGGCGCGGAGATCTTGGGCATGCCCCCATGGTCGCACGCCCCGGCGCGGGGGAGTCGGTGAAGAGGAGCGGGACGGGAGGGCACGGCGCCCGCGGAGCGTGGGCGGGGCCGACGGCGCCGACGGTGCGGGAGGGGCCGTTCCCGCCCGGTCCCGTCCCGGACCGGGCACGACGGCGGGTACGCCGAACGGCGGTGCGCGGAGAGGTCCGGGCTGCGGCCGGCGGGGCGTCCGCAGGGCCGGGGCCCGTGGCGGCTCCCGGCGGCTCCGGGGGTGCACCGGAGGACCGGGGTGGCGGCGGAGCCGTCCTCACCGTCGCCACCCCGGGGTGCCGGGGCGGGGGCCGCCACCGCGGGCGCCTTCGCGCGGGGCGCTCAGGCCGCCAGGCCGGCCGCGTGGCGGCGGCCGAGATCGGCGAGGACCTCGGTGTTGAGCTGGTAGGCCAGGCCCGTTTCGCGGATCACCGACCGGCGCGCGGTCTCGTCCAGGTCCAGGGCGTCGAGCCGGGCGCGGTAGGCGTCCTTGAACCTCGGCAGGCTGCCCAGAGCGGAGAAGTCGTAGAACGCGGTCCCGGCGCCGTCCGCCAGGCCGTAGGCCGTCGCCGCGACCTTGCGGATGAACTGGCCGCCGGAGACGTCGCCCATGTAGCGGGTGTAGTGGTGCGCCACATAGCCGGCCGGGTGGTCGGCCATCTGCCGGATGCGGGCCGTGTAGGTGGCGGTGGGCGGGGTGGGCGCGATCTCCTGGGCCCAGCCGGGGCCGTAGAGCAGGGCGAGGTCGCGTTCCAGGGCCTCCACCCGGAACAGGGCGGGGTCGACGAACGGCCCGGCCACCGGGTCGTCGGCCAGCGCGCGGCCGACCTCCTCCAGGGCGGTGTAGGCGAAGTAGTGCTGGGCGGTCATCGCGGCGTAGCCGTCCACCGGAAGCGCGCCGTCGAGCAGGGCGCGGGTGAACCCGTGCTGCTCGGCCTCGCCGTGCGCCTGCCAGGTGGCGGCCTTGAGCCGCTCGGAGAAGCGCCCGTCCTCCACTGGTCCCCCTCCCTCCCGGCGCCGCCCGGCGCCGGTCGCGGGCGGTGGATCCGCCCGGCTTTCTGACATCATGTCAGCACGATGACGACGGGTGTCAAGACCGTTATGACGCACTGTCGTATAACTCTCGGCGGATTCTCAGGGGCCCCGGTCGGCGGGTGCGGCCGGAGCGGGGCGGCGGCGGGGCGGTGGCCGGTATCCTTGCCCGGGACGGGGGAGCAGACCTGGCGAAACGGGAGGAACCGGAAGAGTCGGCCGCGGAAGAGGGGAACGAGACGCGGCAGACCGTGCGTTAGCACGTGCAGTGGCGGCCTGCGAGGCGGGGACACTATCGTTTGTCTGCCGCGACGAGGGGCGGCTGAGAATGCCAGTGAATCAGGACTTGGGGCAGTGACCGTGACGCGATCCGAACCCGCGAGGCCGGCCGACGCCGACGCCTCCGCCTCGGCGTCCCCGGTCGCCTCGGTCGACGTCCTGCTGGTCGAGGACGACGCCCAGGACGCCTTCCTCGTCGAGGAGCTCCTCGCCGAAACCGACCTGGACTGCCGCATCACCTGGGTGCGCACCTACGCCGAGGCGCGCCGCGAGCTGCCCCGCTTCCGCGGGTGCGTGCTGCTCGACCTCAACCTGCCCGACGCCGACGGCATGCCGCTGCTGCGCACGGTGCTGGACACCGCCCGCTCGGCCGCCGTAGTGGTGCTCACCGGCCTGGACGACGAGCACGAGGGCGTGGCCGCGGTCGCCGCCGGCGCCCAGGACTACCTGGTCAAGGGCCAGGTCGACGGCTCCCTGCTGGCGCGCAGCCTGCGCTACTCGGTCGAGCGCCAGCGCGCCGACGAGAACGCCCGCCAGCTCCGCGAGGCCGAGCTCTACGCCCGCGAGAACATGCGCCTGGAGCGGGGCCTGCTCCCCCAGGTGCTGCTGGACGCCTCGCCCCTGTCGCACCGCACCTTCTACCGGCCCGGCCGCAAGCGCGCGCTGGTCGGCGGCGACTTCTACGACGCCGTGGAGAAGGACGGGACCACGCACGTCATCGTCGGCGACGTCAGCGGCCACGGCCCCGACGAGGCCGCGCTGGGCGTGCAGCTGCGCATCGCCTGGCGCGCCCTGGTCATGGGCGGGGTCGACGAGGACCGCCTGCTGCCCTCGCTGGAGCAGATCCTCATCAGCGAGCGCACCCAGGAGGAGATGTACGCCACCCTGTGCCAGGTCAGCCTGGACACCGGGGACGAGAGCGCCCGCATCCGGCTGTTCGGCCACCCGCCGCCGCTGGTCATCACCGACGGCAAGGTCGCCGAGGTCGAGGCCTCCCCGCACCCGCCGCTGGGGGTCTTCCCCGAGTCCGAGACCGAGGTCGAGCAGTTCGCGCTCCCGCGCGGCGCCACGCTGATGCTCTACACCGACGGCCTGGTCGACGCCTACGACGGCGGTCCTCCCGGCCGCTTGGAGGTGGCGGGCCTGCGCCGCATCCTCTCCGGTGTCCTGGAGGCCGGGACCTCCGTGGTCGACGTGCCCGAGCGGGTCGTCGACGAGGCCGAGCGGCACAACGGCGGGCCGCTGCAGGACGACGTGGCCATGCTGCTGGTCACCCATGGGAGCACCCGTTGAGACCCTGGACACTGAGGAGGCGGGTCACCGTCCTCCTCGCCTTCGTCGCCGCGCTCCTCGTCGCGGCCGTGTCGTTCATCACCTTCGCCGCGTTCACCGCCCGCGACTCGCTGGACCGGCAGGTGGACGAGCTGTCCCCGGCCCAGGCCGCGGTGCAGCAGGTGATGTCGGCCTACCTGAACATGGACAACGGGCTGCGCGGCTACGCGCTCACCGGGAACGAGGACTTCCTGAGCCCGTACCAGCAGGGGCGCAACACGGTCCGCGAGAACGAGGCCACCCTGGAGTCCGTGGCCGGGGACAACGAGGAGATCCAGGCCGCGGTCAACGACGTCCTGGCGGCCGGTGAGGCCTGGGACCGCGACTTCGCCGAGCCCACCCTGGCCAAGGTGCGCGCCGGGGAGGAGGTCGACACCGAGGCCTTCAGCCTGGGGCGCGAGCGGTTCGGCCAGCTGCGGGAGGCCGCCGAGACCGCCGAGGAGCGCATCGACGACGAGATCTCCCAGGCCCGCACCGGGCTGAGCTACGCCACCCAGCAGGTGGTGGCGCTGCTGGTGCTGGTCGGCTTCGTCGTGGTCATGCTCGCGGTGTTCCTGTGGGTGATGCTGCAGCACTGGGTGCTGCGCCCGCTCGACGAGCTGGCCGGACACCTGCAACAGGTCTCCGAGGGGTACTACGCGCACCGCATCGAGCTGCACGGCCCGCCCGAGATCACCAGGGTGGGGCGGGACGTCGACGCCATGCGCGAGCGCATCGTCAGCGACCTGCACGAGGTGGGCGCCGCCCGGCGCAAGCTGCAGGAGCAGTCCGAGCTGCTGGAGCACCAGGCCGATGAGCTGCGCCGGTCCAACATGGAGCTGGAGCAGTTCGCCTACGTCGCCTCCCACGACCTGCAGGAGCCGCTGCGCAAGGTGGCCAGTTTCTGCCAGCTGCTGCAGCGCCGCTACAAGGGGCAGCTGGACGAGCGGGCCGACTCCTACATCGACTTCGCGGTCGAGGGCGCCAAGCGGATGCAGACCCTCATCAACGACCTGCTGGCCTTCTCCCGGGTGGGCCGCACCAAGAACTTCGCGCCGGTCGACCTGAACCAGGCCCTGGAGGACGCCCTCAACAGCCTGGAGACCCGGCTGGACGAGGCCGGAGCGGTGGTCACCGGCCAGGACCTGCCCACCGTGGAGGGCGACCGCACCCTGCTCACCCAGGTCTTCTTCAACCTGGTGGGCAACGCGGTGAAGTTCCGCGGCGAGAACGACGCCCGGGTGGACGTCAGCGTCCGCCGCGAGGGCGACGAGTGGGTCTTCTGCTGCGCCGACAACGGCATCGGGATCGACCCGCAGTACGCCGAGCGGATCTTCGTGATCTTCCAGCGGCTGCACACCCGTGACAAGTACGGGGGCACCGGGATCGGCCTGGCGATGTGCAAGAAGATCATCGAGTTCCACGGCGGCCGGATCTGGCTGGCCACCGGCGACGAGGAGCCGGGCACCCGCATATGCTGGTCCCTGCCCGCGGTGCCGGAGCAGAGCCGGGCCCAGGACGGGCCCGCGGCCGGCGCCGGGCAAGACGGGGACCCGCAGGACGCGGAGGACCCCGCGCAGGCCGCGGAGGCGGAGGCCGCCCCGGAGGATCCCGGGACGCAGGCCTCCGAGGAGGAGGACCGCCCCGACGGGCGTGCCTCCCGCATCCGGGCGGGCGGCGGGGAGCCGCCCGCCGGCGACGGGCCCGACGGCCCGCCGTCCCGCGGCGGCGGATCCGAGGACGGTGACGGTGGCGGACCGGCCGCGGAGGGCGCGCCCTCTCCGGCAGGGGACCGCCGCGACGGGGACGAGGTCTGAAGACGATGAGCGAGGTCACTTTGGTGCAACCCATAGAGGTGCTGCTGGTCGAAGACGACCCCGGCGACGTCCTCATGACCAAGGAGGCGTTCGAGGAGCACAAGGTCGGCAACCGCCTGCACGTCGTCTCCGACGGTGTCGAGGCGCTGCGCTTCCTGCGCCGCGAGGGCGAGTACGCCGACGCTCCCCGCCCGCACCTGATCCTGCTCGACCTCAACCTGCCCCGCAAGGACGGCCGCGAGGTGCTGGAGGAGGTCAAGGGCGACGAGTCGCTCGCGCACATCCCGATCGTCGTGCTGACCACCTCCGAGGCCGAGGAGGACATCCTGCGCAGCTACCGCCTGCACGCCAACGCCTATGTGGCCAAACCGGTGGACTTCGAACAGTTCATCCAGGTGGTCCGGCAGATCGATGACTTCTTCGTCACCGTGGTGCGGCTGCCCAAGGGCTGATCTGCAATACGGTGGTGCCATGAGCTTGCCCGAACCGCGCCGCAGCGCCGGGCCCTACCGCATCAGCGTGGTGTGCCTCGGCAACATCTGCCGCTCTCCGATGGCCGAGAAGGTGCTCACCGCCGACCTGGACCGCGCAGGCATCGCCGGGAAGGTCGACGTGGAGAGCGCGGGCACCGGAAGCTGGCACATCGGGTCGGGGATGGACGAGCGCGCCGCCGCCACGCTGCGGGTGCACGGCTACCCCACCGACCACGTCGCCCGGCGCTTCGACCCGCGCCGGTTCGACGAGTTCGACCTGGTGCTGGCCATGGACACCGACAACCTGGACGATCTGCACCGGGCGGCCCCCGACGAGCAGGCCCGCTCCCGGCTGGCGCTGTTCCGCTCCTTCGCGCCGGGGACCGGCCCCCACCCGGAGGTGCCCGACCCCTACTACGGCGGAGAGGACGGCTTCACCGCGGTCCTGACCATGGTCGAGTCCGCGGCCAAGGGGCTCACCGGCGAGCTGGCGGCCCTGCTGGGCGACGCCGGGCCGCGCTAGGGGGCGGCGTGGACACGCTCACCGCCCGCGTGCGGGACCTGACCGGCCGCGAGACCGTCCGCGCCGTGCCGCTGGGCCGTTCGCACGCCTGGGAGATCTACCGGGTCGAGGCCGCCGACGGCACCCGGCTCTTCGTCAAGGCCCTCTCGGAGCAGGAGGCCGGGGACTTCCCCGGGCTGCTGGAGTCCGAGGCGCTGGGGCTCGCCTGGCTGGGGCGGGCCTTCGGCTCGCCCGCCGGCCAGGTCGAGGGCTGGGACGCGCGCACCCTGGCCCTGCGCTGGATCGACGAGCGCCCGGCGTCGCCGGAGGCCGCCGAGCGGTTCGGCCACCAGCTCGCCTCCATGCACCTGGCCGGGGCCGAGGGGTTCGGCGCCGACCGGGACGGCTACATCGGCCCGCTTCCGCTGGACAACACCCGCGACGCCACCTGGCCGGAGTTCTACGCCCGCCGCCGCCTGGAGCCGTTCCTGCGCCGCGCCGCCGACCGCGGGGCGCTCACCCCGGCCGACGTGCGCACCGTGGAGAAGGTCATCGACCAGGTGGAGGACCTGGCGGGGGAGCCCGAGCCGCCCGCCCGGGTGCACGGCGACCTGTGGAGCGGCAACGTCATCTGGCAGGACGACGGGGCCGCGGTGGTGGACCCCTCGGCGCACGGCGGGCACCGCGAGGGCGACCTGGCGATGCTGGCGCTGTTCGGCCTGCCCCACCTGGACCGGGTGCGGGACGCCTACAACGAGGCGGCGCCCATGGCGGCCGGCTGGCGCGGCCGGATCCCGCTCCACCAGCTGTACCCGCTGCTGGTGCACGTCAGCCTGTTCGGCGCGGCCTACCGCACGACCACCATGGAGGCGGCCCGCGCGGCCCTGAAGGGCTGAGCCGGGGCGGAGGCACCGGAGCGGTGCAGGGCCCTGCCCGAGGACGGCCGACGGCACGCGGTACCGCGGTCGGCTTCCCTGCACGCACCGAGAGCGGCCGCCGGCCGCGGGACGCCATGCTGCGCTCAAAAGGGCCGAACGTCTCGGGAGTGAGCGGAATGATGATTCCGCCGGGCTTGTGAAGGATGCGGTACTCGTTGGCGCCGCCGGACTTTGCGCCGCCTCGCCTCCCCCCCCCGGGTCGGCGGCCGCTGCCCACGCGAGCGCGAGCATGCTCCCGTGCACCCCGAGCCAGCCCACCGAGGCGACCACGTGCACGCTGAGCGCCGCCTTGCGCCACCCCGGCGGCAGCCGCCGGGCGCGCAGGGCGTCCGACGGCCGGACCGGGGCCGTCCCGGCGGTCACCTCCGTCCCTTCGGGGACTGGCCGGGGTCCCAGTTGAGCGCGCTCGCGCGCTCCATGAACTCCTCGACCGTGATGTCGCCCTTGGCGAACCGCTCGGCCAGCACCCGGCGGGCGGCGGTCTCGGGCGGTTCGGGGGCGTGGCCGGCCCACGGCGGGCGGTGGCCCTTGGCGCGCATCGTCAGGAAGGCCCCGAGGGCGATCAGCAGGAGAAGCAGGCACAGCACGGCGGCTCCCAGGAACGGTGCGGACGGCGGCGGGCCGGCCCAGGGCGGGCCGTGCGCCGCCGCGGCGGTCGCGGTGAATGCGGTCGTGTTCATGGCCCCACGGTGCGCCTGCGCGCGCGTCGCGCTCGTCGCCCGCGGCGCGTCATCGCGGGTACGCACCGGGAACGACGCGCTCTACGCTCTGCGGCCGATGCCCGGCGGGGCCGCCGAGGGCTAACGTCGCAGGCGTGATGCCCTTCCTCGAACGCGTCCGCGCCGCATTCGGCCCCGGCGCCGGCCGCAAGCTCGCCCTCGACGCCCCGCTGGGCCTGCTGGTGGGCGCCGCCGGGACGGTGGCGCTGGGCGCCAAGGCCTCCGGACCCCCGCCGGGGCACGGCCGCGGGCCGGAGCCGCCGCAGGGGTTCACCCCGGGCGGGCCGGAACCGGGCGGCCCCCGCCCGGGGCCCGGGTGGGACCCCCCGTGGCAGGGCGGTTTCGACCTGCCCGCCCTGCCGCTGGCGTGCGTGGCGGTGGTCGCCGCCTGCGTCGTGCTGCGCCGGGTCTGGCCGCGCTCGGGCTTCGCCGTCTCCGCCCTGGCCACCGCGGCCTTCGTCGCCGCCACCGGGTTCCACGGCGCGGTGCTGGCCGGGACGCTGCTCAACCTGTACACCATGGCCTCGCGCATGGCGCTCCGGGAATGGCTGCCCTGGACCGCGTTCGGGCTGCCGGTGCTGCTCGCCCTGAACCTGGACGAGCCCTACCTGGGCCTCCTGCAGACCGGGACCTACCTGGTCTTCATCCCGTACCTGGCGATGATGCTGGCGGCCGCCGCGCTGGGGGCGACCGTGCGCGGGCGCAGGGAGAGCCGCCGCCGGGAGCACGAGCAGGCGCTGCGCCGCTCGGCCTATGAGGAGCGGCTGCGCATCGCCCGGGAGGTGCACGACGTCGTCGGGCACAGTCTCTCGGTGATCAGCATGCAGGCCGGGGTGGCCATGCACGTGCTGGAGAAGCGCCCCGACCGGGTCCGCGAGTCGCTGGACGCGATCCGGCGCACCAGCAAGGACGCCCTGGACGAGCTGCGCGGGACCCTGGAGGTGTTCCGGGAGGGCGCCCCCGCCGGCGGCGGGCGGGACGGGGACGCCGCGGAGGGGGCGGAGGGCGCGGAGGGTTCCGAGCGGGCCCCGCTGCCCGGACTGGACCGGGTGGGCGAGCTCGCCGCCGGGATGGAGTCGGCCGGGGTGCGGGTGGAGGTGCACACTGTGGGGGAGTCCTCGGTGCCTCCGGCCGCGGTGGACCACGCCGCCTACCGGATCGTGCAGGAGGCGCTGACCAACGTGGCACGGCACGCCCCCGGGGCGTCCGCGTCGGTACGGATCGCCTACGAGCGCGGGGAGGTCGCGGTGGAGATCGAGGACGACGGGCCGCGCATCGCCGGTCCCGGTCCCCGTGAGGGCAGCGGGATCGCCGGGATGCGCGAGCGCGCGCGGGCCGTCGGCGGCAATCTGCACGCCGGCCCCCGGAGCGCGGGCGGGTTCGCCGTCCGGGCCCGTCTCCCCCTGGGCGCCTTGCGGAGCGGTCGGTGAGCGGCGCGGCAGGGGGCGCGGAGGCGGCGGGCGGCCCGGTGCGGGTGGTCCTGGCCGACGACCAGGCGCTGGTGCGCATGGGGCTCCGGGTGCTCATCGAGGAGGAGGACGGCCTGGAGGTGGCCGGGGAGGCCGCCGACGGGCGGGAGGCGGTCGACCTGGCCCGGCGGGTCCGCCCCGACGTGCTGCTGATGGACGTGCGCATGCCGGAGGTGGACGGCATCCGGGCGCTGAAGGAGATCGCCTCCGACCCGGAGCTGTCCGGCACCCGCGTGGTGGTGCTGACCACCTTCGAACTGGACGAGTACGTGTTCGAGGCGCTGCGCGCCGGTGCGGCGGGCTTCCTGATCAAAGACAGCCCGCCCGAGGAGCTGCTGCGCGCGATCCGGCTGGCGGCCGAAGGAGGGTCGCTGCTCTCGCCCTCGGTGACCCGCCGGGTCATCTCCGCCTTCACCTCCAGTGCCCCCGCCGGCGGCGGCCCGCGCCCCGACCTGGGCGGCCTGACCGAGCGGGAGCGGGAGGTGCTCGCCCTGGTCGGGGAGGGCTTGAGCAACGGGGAGATCGCCGAGCGGCTGTTCGTCAGCCCGGCCACCGCCCGCACCCACGTCAGCCGGACCATGGTCAAGCTGCACGCCCGCGACCGGGCGCAGCTGGTCGTCATCGCCTACCGGTCGGGGCTGGTGCGCTGAGGAGGGAGGCGCCGCCGGACGCTGCTCCGGCGGTCCCTTCCGCGGTGCCCGCAGGCGTCCGTGCCGGTCGGCTCCCGGCCGTCCCGGCCCTTGGTGCCCATCGCCCCCCCCGGTGCCCATCGCCCCGGAGGAACGGCCGTCCGGGGCACGGGCCTCGCCGCGGCGGCCGCCTCCAAGGGCACGGTCCCGGCCGGCCTCAGCCCTTCATGCTTCCGGCCAGCAGGCCGCGGGCGAAGTAGCGCTGGAGCGAGAAGAAGACCAGCAGCGGGACGACCATCGACACGAACGCCCCGGCGGTCAGCCGCTGCCACTCGTTCCCGCGGGTCCCGGCCAGCTCGGCCAGGCGCACCGTCAGCGGGGCGACGTCGATGCTGCCGCCCGCGAAGATCAGCGCGACCAGCAGGTCGTTCCACACCCACAGGAACTGGAAGATGGCCAGCGACACCAGGGCCGGGACGGTCAGCGGCAGCACGATCCGCCGGAAGACGACGCCGTGCCCGGCGCCGTCGGCCCGGGCCGCCTCGATGATGCTCGACGGCAGCCGGGAGATGAAGTTGTGCATCAGGAAGATGCCCAGCGGCAGGCCGAACATGGTGTGGGCGATCCACACGTTGGTGAACTGGAAGGCGCCGGGCAGGTCCAGCGGCGGCACGAGGGTGGCGCCGCCGACCGCCACCCCCTCGGAGAACAGCCGCAGCAGCGGCACCAGCGACATCTGCAGCGGCACGATCTGCAGCGCGAACACCCCGATGAACAGCCAGTCGCGGCCGGGGAAGCGCATCCAGGCCAGGGCGTAGGCGGCCAGCGCGGCCAGCAGCACCACGAACACCATCGTGGGCACCGTGATCACGAAGGAGTTGACGAAGTGGCTGGCCAGCCGTCCGTCGCTGGCGCTGCCGAAGAGCACGTCGCCGTAGTTGCGCAGGGTCACCTCGGGGTCGCCGAAGAACGTCCACCAGCCGGTGGTCTTGATCTGCTCCTCGGGCCGGAAGGAGGAGACGAGCAGCCCGGCGGTGGGCAGCGTCCACAGCACGGCGATGGCGATCGCCGCGGCGCTGCCGGCCGCGCCGGACAGCCGGCGCCGCACCCGGGAGGCCGAGGTCGTGCGGGGCGGGGTCACAGTGCCTCCCTGGTGCGCCGGGTGCTGCGGATCTGGATCAGCACGAGCGGGACCACCAGCACGAACAGGAACACCGCCAGTGCCGAGCCCTGCCCCAGCTCCCCGTACCGGAACGCCTGGTTGTACATCTCGTTGGCGATGACGGAGGTGGAGAACTGCCCGCCGGTGACCGTGCGGACGATGTCGAACACCTTCAGGGTCTGCACCGAGATGGTGATGAGCACGACCGCCACCGTCGGCCAGATCATCGGCAGGGTGACCCGCCAGAACAGCTGGAGGGCGGTGACCCCGTCGATGCGGGCGGCCTCGACGATGTCGGTCGGGATCGCCTTGATCGCCGCGGACAGGATCACCATCGCGAACCCGGCCTGGATCCAGATCAGGACGACGATCAGCAGCAGCGTGTTCAGCGGCTGGTCGAGCAGCCACATCCGGGGCTCGCCCCCGGCCAGGGTCCACAGCTGGTTGAGCAGCCCGATCTGGTCGGAGCCGGCCGGGCGGTGGGCGTAGACGAACTTCCAGATGATGCTCGCCCCGACGAAGGAGATCGCCATCGGCATGAACAGCAGCGACTTGGCCACCGACTCATAGCGCGTGCGGTCCACCAGCACCGCGTACACCAGTCCGGTGGCGGTGGCCAGCGCCGGGGCGATGAGCACCCAGAGCAGGGTGTTGCGCAGCACCACCAGGATCTCGGGGCGGGTGAACATCCACATGTAGTTGCGCAGCCCCACCCACGCCTGCCCGGGGCCGTCCATGAAGGACAGCACGGTGGTGCGCAGCACCGGGTAGACCAGCCCCACCAGCAGGAGCAGGGCCGCCGGGCCGAGGAAGCAGGCCGCCTGCCACCACTCCCGGCGGGTCTTGGGGCCGCGGTCCACCACGACCAGCAGGACCCCGAACACGGCCAGGAACCCCGCGACCCCGATGACCAGCCAGAGCAGCTTGGGCAGCTCGGAGAGTACGTCGAAACCCATCGCGCCGACCGCTCTCCTAATCGTCCCAGGACTTCTCGATGTAGGTGAGCGTCTCCTCGGTGCCCTTGCCGTTGATCCAGTCGGTCATGCCGCGCCAGAAGGTGCCCGCGCCGACCGCGGCGGGCATGTTGTCGCCGCCGTCCCAGCGGAAGACCACCTCGGGGTCGCGGAGCAGCTCGGCGGAGAGCCGGTCGATGGGGTTCTCCAGCAGCTCCAGGTCGGCGTCGCGGTGCGCGGAGAACCAGCGGCCCAGGGAGGCGCGGCTGTCGGCGAACTCCACCGTGGCCAGGTACTCCTGCACGGCCACCACCTCGGGGCGGTCGGCGAAGGCCGCGGCGAACTCGCCGCCCCCGACGATCGGGGTGCCGACCTGCTCGTCGATGGCGGGCAGGTTGAAGGCGTAGATGTCGCCGTCCTCGGAGATGTCGGTGTCCTCGGGCCAGTTGGCGGCGTAGAAGGAGCCCATCATGTACATGCCGCACTCGCCGTCGTTCACCGGCAGCCCGGCGTCCTGCTGGGAGGTGGTGGCGATGGACTTCACGCCGCCGTGGCCGCCGTTGACGTAGTCGGGGTTGCGCAGGATGCCGTCCACCCTCTCGAGGGCGTCGACGATGCGCTCGTCGTCGAAGGGGATCTCGTGCTCGACCCACTGGTCGTAGACCTCGGGCCCGTGCTCGCGCAGGACCGCGTTCTCCAGCCAGTCGGTGGCCGGCCAGCCGGTGGCCTCGCCGGACTCGATCCCGGCGCACCAGGGCTTCATCCCGTCCTCGGCCATGGCGTCGGACAGGTCGGTCATCCCGTCCCAGCTCTGCGGGGTCTCGTAGCCGTTCTCGGAGAACACCGCGGGCGAGTACCACACCAGCGACTTGACGTTGGAGGCCTGCGGGGTGCCGTACAGCTCGCCGTCGTGCTCGACGTAGGACAGCCAGTCCTCGCTCCAGCCCTCCTCCGCCAGGCCGGCGGCGCCCTCGGGCAGCGGCAGCGCGTCGCCGGAGTCCACGAACCGGGCGAGCAGGCCGGGCTGGGGGAAGATCGCGATGTCGGGGGCGTTGCCGCCGTCCACCCGGACCTGGATCTGCGCCTCGAAGTCGCCGCTGCCCTCGTAGGCGATCTCGATCCCGGTGCAGTCGCTGAACTCCTGCCAGGCCTGCCGGAGCCGCTCGCCCTCCTCCTCGCGGATGGGGCCGTACATCTCCACGGTTCCGCCGATGTCCTGCCACTGGGCGTAGGGCTCGCAGGCGGCCGATCCGGGGTCGGCGCCGCCGCCCTGCTCCCCGGCGAGGTAGCCGCAGCCGGAGGCCAGCAGGGCCAGGGGCAGCAGGGCGGCTCCGGCCGCCCGGGCGGATCTGCGCGCGGCCGCCGGGGCCGGGCGGCGCGCGGGCGGGGACGTCGTCGTCGGGGTCGGGGCCATGCAGCACCTCCATGGACGCCCGGAACTGGTATAGACCGGGACCCCTGATCCAAGTCGCCGTAGACCCCGATGTCCAGAGCGGGGCCGGTTCCTGTCCGCAACGGTTCAGTTACGGTGCAGGTCGGGCGGGGTGTGGGGGAGTGGTGCGGGTCACACTCATCGGATGATCCTTTTGTGGTCGGTCGACCGCATACCGAGCGTGGCGCGGGCGGGGGATGGCGCCGCCCCTCAGGGAAGAGCGCGGAGGCGCCGCCGGTTCACCGGGGTGTGCGCCGGTCTCCGCGCGGCCGCTCGGGTGATCGCTCACGGCGAACACGCACCCGGGAAGAAAACCGGACTCCTGTTTATTGAGTGATAGTGACTCAACAAGGAGGGTCCGATGACTGAAGCGCAGACCGGCGTCACCCTGCCGGTGCTCCCCCTCGACGACGACGTCGTGCTCCCCGGCATGGTCGTGCCGGTGGACATCTCCGATTCGGAGGTCCGCGCCGCCATCGACGCCGCGCGCGCCGGACACGACGACGGCGCCCAGGTCCCCGGTATCCGCTCCCAGAGCAAGCCGCGGGTGCTGATCGTTCCGCGCATCGACGGAACCCACACCGGGACCGGCACGGTGGCCGTCGTCGAGCAGGTGGGCCGCACGCCCCAGGGCGATCCCGCCGCCGTGCTCCGCGGAACCGGCCGCGCACGCGTCGGCAGCGGAACCACCGGCCCCGGCGCGGCGCTGTGGGTGTCGGCCGAGGTCCACACCGACGAGGCGCCTGAGGGCGGCTACCCCGGCAAGGTGACCGAGCTGGCCCGCGAGTACAAGGGCCTGGCCGCCTCCTACCTGCAGAAGCGGGGCGCCTGGCAGGCCATCGACACCATCCAGCAGACCGACGACCCGGCCCGGCTGGCCGACCGCGGCGGCTACTCCCCCTTCCTGACCACCGACCAGAAGCTGGCGCTGCTGGAGACCTACGACGTCGCCGAGCGGCTGCGCCGGCTGACCGAGTGGACCCGCGAGGCGCTGGCCGAGCTGGACGTGGCCGAGACCATCGACAAGGACGTCCAGGAGGGCGTCGACAAGCAGCAGCGCGAGTTCCTGCTGCGGCGCCAGATGGAGGCCATCCGCAAGGAGCTCAACGAGCTCGACGGGCGGCCCGGCAGCGAGGAGGACGACTACCGCGAGCGCGTCGAGGCCGCCGACCTGCCCGACCACGTCCGCAAGGCCGCGCTCGAGGAGGTCGACAAGCTGGAGCGCGCCGGGGACTCCTCGCCCGAGTCCGGGTGGATCCGCACCTGGCTGGACACCGTCCTCGACATGCCGTGGAACGAGCGCACCGACGACTCCTACGACATCGCCGGGGCGCGCGGCGTCCTGGACGACGACCACACCGGCCTCGACGACGTCAAGGAGCGCATCACCGAGTACCTGGCGGTGCGCAAGCGCCGCGAGGAGCGCGGGATGGGCGTGGTCGGCGGTCGGCGCAGCGGCGCCGTCCTGGCCCTGGTCGGCCCGCCCGGCGTCGGCAAGACCTCGCTGGGCGAGTCGGTGGCCCGCGCCATGGGCCGCACCTTCACCCGGGTGGCGCTGGGCGGCGTGCGCGACGAGGCCGAGATCCGCGGCCACCGGCGCACCTACGTGGGCGCCATGCCCGGCCGCATCGTGCGGGCGATCCGCGAGTCCGGCTCGATGAACCCCGTGGTGCTGCTCGACGAGATCGACAAGGTCGGCGCCGACTTCCGCGGCGACCCCACCTCCGCGCTGCTGGAGGTGCTCGACCCGGCGCAGAACCACACCTTCCGCGACCACTACCTGGAGGTCGACCTCGACCTGTCGGACGTGGTCTTCCTGGCCACCGCCAACACCCTGGAGACCATCCCCGGGCCGCTGCTGGACCGGATGGAACTGGTGGAGCTGGACGGCTACACCGAGCGGGAGAAGGTCTCCATCGCCCGGGACCACCTGCTGCCCCGGCAGCTGGACAAGGCCGGGCTCGACGGCGGCGAGGTCGCCTTCGAGGACGGGGCGCTGCGCCGGCTGGCGGCCGAGTACACCCGCGAGGCGGGGGTGCGCGGCCTGGAGCGGTCCATCGCCCGCGTGCTGCGCAAGATCGCCGCGCAGGACGCCCTGGAGGGGGAGCGGCTGCCGGTGGCCGTCGGTGCCGAGGACCTGACCGGCTACCTCGGGCGGCCCCGGCACACCCCGGAGTCGGCCGAGCGCACCTCGGTCCCGGGGGTGGCCACCGGGCTGGCCGTCACCGGCGCCGGCGGGGACGTTCTCTTCGTCGAGGCCTCCCTGGCCGACCCCGAGTCCGGGGCGGGCGGGGTCACCCTGACCGGGCAGCTCGGCGACGTGATGAAGGAGTCGGCCCAGATCGCCCTGTCCTACCTGCGCTCGCGCGGCGCGGAGCTGGAGCTGCCGGTGGGCGACCTGAAGGACCGCGGCGTGCACGTCCACGTCCCGGCCGGGTCCATCCCCAAGGACGGCCCCAGCGCGGGCGTGACCATGACCACGGCGCTGGCCTCCCTGTTGTCGGGCCGTCCGGCGCGCTCCGACGTGGCCATGACCGGCGAGGTCTCGCTGACCGGGCGGGTGCTGCCCATCGGCGGGGTCAAGCAGAAGCTGCTGGCGGCGCACCGGGCGGGCATCACCACGGTGCTCATCCCGGCGCGCAACGAGCCCGACCTGGACGAGGTCCCCGACGACGTCCTCGCGGAGCTCGACGTCCACCCCGTGGCCGACGTCCGCGAGGTGCTGCGCCTGGCCCTGGAGCCCGCCGCGACCGCTGAGGAGGCCCACTCGGTGGCGGCCTGACCGCGCCGCAGGGGCGGACCGCCGAGAACGGGGCCGCCGCCCGCGCAGGGCGGCGGCCCCTCGGCGTCCGTCAGGGGTCCTTGTAGATCGAATGGTCGCCGATGCGGCGCCAGACGAGGAGGGGCTCCCCGTCCTCGTCCTTCTCGAGGTGGAAGGTGGCCCGGCCGTCGGGCCCACTGAAACTCCAGGTGAGCGTATAGATTTCCCGCCGACGGAGTCGGTGGATGCGGAGGCGGACCGGCCACGGCGGGTCACCCGTCAGAGCGCCGGCCTTGAGGGCGGGGAGGAAGTGCTCGTGCACGGCCCGGCGGAACTGGGCCCGATGCTGTTCCGGAAGGCGGAGGAACTGGCGCTCGAAGGTACTCGACGTACGGAACTTCACCCGGTTTCCTCGGGGCCGTGCTCCGCCACTTTCTCGAGGTGGGCGAGGAACTCCTCCTCGTTCTGGAAGGTCGTGTAGCGGCCGGCCGCGAGGTCCTCTTCGGCCTCCTGTTCGGCGGCCTGGCTTTCCGGGCTCCAGAACCAGGCGTCGTCCGGGTGGACCGCGACACGGGGCCGGAGCACGATCTCGCCCTCGCGCTCGATGTACTCGACGACCGCGTCGGGGTTGTCGAGCTCCAATGCCGCCCACACCTCGGACGGCACGGTGAGTGCGTGGCCGGAGGGGGAGACGCTGCCGAACCCGATGCGCTTGTCCATGTCTTCACGGTAACCGCGATCGTCCGGATCGAGCAGTACGGACATCGCTCTCCTTCGTCTCGCTTCTTCAAGGACGGCAGGACACTAGCGGTCCGGCACACGGGGTGTCCGGCGTTCGCGGAATCCGGACGGAGCCTGTTCACAGCACTGCGTCCTCTTCCCCGCGGAGCATGGAGGCCCGGGAGCGGCCCCGGCGCGTCGACGGCCGCATCCGGGGGCGGGCGTCCGTACGGGCGGGGCCTCCCTCTCCCTTAGATTGGCCCCATGACCACAGCGAACGCCCATTCCGGCCCGGAACTGCACGTGGCACTGCTCGGATACGGCAAGGGCGGGGAGGTGTTCCACGCGCCGCTCATCGAGGCCACCCCCGGACTGCGGCTCGCCGCCGTGGTGACCGGGAACCCCGAGCGCCAGGAGGCCGTGCACCGGCGCTACCCCGGGACCGAGGTCATCGCTTCGGCGGACGAGCTGTGGAACAGGGCCGCGGAGTTCGAGATCGCGGTGGTGACCACCCCGAACGACACACACGCCCCGCTCGCCGAGGCCGCGTTGAAGGCCGGCATGTCGGTCGTGGTCGACAAGCCCTTCGCGCTCGACGCCGCCCGCGCCCGCGGGCTCACCGAGCTCGCCGAGGAGCTGGGCCACGTGCTGACCGTCTACCAGAACCGCCGCTGGGACGCCGACTTCCTGACCCTCTGGAAGCTGATCGACGAGGGCGCCCTCGGGCGGGTGCACCGGTTCGAGTCCCGGTTCGAGCGGTGGCGCCCGGAGGCCAAGGGGACCTGGCGCGAGCGGGGTGCCGCCGACGACGGCGCCGGGACCCTCTTCGACCTGGGGCCGCACCTGATCGACCAGGCCGTGAACCTCTTCGGCCCCGTCGAGCACGTCTACGCCGAGCTGGACGCCCGCCGCCCCGGGGTGGTCGCCGACGACGATGCCTTCCTCGCGCTCACCCACGGCGGCGGGGTCCGCTCCCACCTGTGGATGGGCGCCCTGGCCGCGCGGCCCGGGCCCCGGTTCCGGGTGCTGGGCGACGCGGCCGGGTTCACGATCGAGGGCATGGACTCCCAGGAGGCGCGCCTGACGGCGGGGGAGGAGCCGACCGCGGAGGACTGGGGCGTCGAGCCGGAGGAGGCCTGGGGCCTGGTCGGCGCCGGGGACGACCTCCGGCGCGTCCCCTCCGAGCGCGGCTGCTACCCCGCGTTCTACGAGGGCGTCCGCGAGGCCGTGGGCGAGGGCGACCCGGTCCCGGTCGAGCCGCACGAGGTCATCCACGGCCTGGAGGTCATCGAGGCCGCCCGCAAGAGCGCCCGCGAGCACCGCTCCGTCCGCCCGGGGGAGTAGACGGCGAGGCCCGTCGGGGAGGACCGTCCGCCCTCCCGCCGCCGTGGGTGAGCGCGTGGGCCCGCTCGCGGTCATAGCGGCTGATCCAGCGTTCGGCGATGGCGTTGATCGGCCCGGCGTGGAGGTAGTGCAGCTTCTCCCGGCCGCGCCGGGCGGTGGTGACCAGGACGGCCGCCTCCAGCAGGGCCAGGTGCTCGCTGACCGACCGGCGCGCTATGTCCAGTTCCGAGCAGAGTTCGCGTAGGGTCTGGCCGTTGCGGGTGTTGAGGCCGTCCAGCAGCGTGCGGTGGCCGGGGGCGGCCAGAGCCTCGAATACCTCGTCCATCCTCGTTCTCCTGATAGCGGCTGCATGTCAACGGCGGGCGCCGCCGCCGGGCGGGGTGTGTGAAGCCGCGTGAGCGGATGTGAGATACCTCCCGGCCGACCCCGGCGGGGTGGGCCGGGGAGGGGATCGCGGTCTAACGTCGGATGAGTGGACGAGTCATTGGCCGCCGGGCGGGACACCCTGGGGCACCGGGCGGGCAGTGCCGGGTACCGGCGGGTCACGGTGGCGATGACCGCCGCGGGCATCGCCACGTTCGCGCAGCTCTACGCCGTGCAGGCGGTCCTTCCCGGGATGGCCGACGACTTCTCCGCCGCCGCGTCCACCGTCGCGCTCTCGGTCTCCTTCGCCACCGCCGGCCTCGCCGCGTGCGTGCTGGTGTGGAGCGGCGTCGCCGACCGGTTCGGACGGGTCGGGACCATGTCGGCCGCCCTGGCCGTCTCCACCGTGCTGGGCCTGGCCGCCCCCTTCGCCCCCGAGATCTGGTCCCTGCTGGCCCTGCGCGCCCTGCAGGGCGCCTTCCTCGGCGGCGTGCCCGCCGTCGCCATGGCCTACCTCGCCGAAGAGATCGCCCCCGCGCACCTGTCCCGCGCCGCCGGGATCTTCATCGCCGGCAACACCGTGGGCGGCATGTCCGGCCGCCTGGTCGCCGGCGCCGTCGCCGACCTCGGCGGCTGGCGCTGGGGCGTGGGCGCCGACTCGCTGCTCGCGCTCGCCGCCCTGGCGGCCTTCCTCATCGCCGTCCCGCCCGCCCGGGGGTTCGTCCCGCGCCCGCGCGCCAGGGGCGGGCCCCCGGACGGCGGCGGGCTGCTGCGCCGGCTCGGCGGCGCCGTCGCCGACCCCGGCCTGCTCGCCCTCTACGCGCACGCCCTGCTGCTCATGGGCGCCTTCGTCACCGTCTACAACTACCTGGGCTTCCGCATGATGGACGCCCCCTTCGGCCTGTCCCAGACCCTGGTGGCCTTCCTCTTCGCGGCCTACCTGGCCGGGACGGTCGGCTCGGCGGCGGTGGGGCGGGCCGTCGAGCGGTTCGGCCGCCACCCGGTGCTGCTCGTGTGCGTGGCGCTGATGGCAGGGGGCGCCGCCCTGCTCCGGCTGCCCGCGTTCTCCGCGGTCGCCGCCGGCCTGCTGGTGCTCACGTTCTTCTTCTTCGCGGCCCACACCACCGCCTCGGCCTGGGTGGGCCACCGCGCCCGCCGCTTCGCGCGCGCCCAGGCCGCCGCCCTGTACACCCTGGCCTACTACCTGGGTTCCAGCGCCTTCGGGTGGCTCGGCGGCCTGGTCTACGACACCTGGGGGTGGGGCGCGGTGGTGGGGTACGTGGTCGCGCTGTGCGCTCTGGCCCTGGTGAGCGGCCTCGGGCTCAGGGCCGGGCCGAAGGCCGCGTCCCCGGAGCGGGGCGGGGCGCCGGGTGAGGCGCACGGAACCGGCTGACGCCCGGTCCGGAGCGCCTCAGGCCTTGGGCGCCTCAGGCCTTGGGCAGAACGTGCTCGGGGACCTCGGCGTTGACCTGGTGCAGCCGCGCCTGGGCCGCCCGGCGCAGGCGGCCGAAGCACTCCACCGCCGTCGTCGCGTCCCCCACCAGGCCGCCCTTGGTGACCGCGGGCACCCCGTCCAGCAGGCCGCCCCCGAGAACGCCGTGCACTGCCAGGGGCACCACCTCCCCGGCCACCGCGAACGAGCGCACGCCCAGCTCGTCCAGCAGGCTCGCCGCCAGGTCGCCCCCGGTCAGATACAGCCCGGTCGGCAGCGCGTGCGCCCCCGAGTCGGCCTCCACCCCGCGCACCACCGCGGCCACCGCCCCGGCCAGCAGGCCGGGAAGCGCCCGCAGCGCCGTGCCCGCCCCCGGCGCCCCCTCCGGCGGGGCGAGCGTCCGCACCACCACGAACTCCGGGAACACCGCCCCGGACAGCCGCTCCTGCAGCTCTTCGGCGAACTCCTCGGCGTGGGCGTCGCCGGGGTCGGCCAGCCGCAGCGGGTCCACGTCCACGAACCGCACCGGGCCGGTGCGGGCGACCGTCTCCAGCTGCCGCCGGGTCAGCTCGGTGGCGCTGCCGACCACCGCCAGCAGCGGCCCCGGGGCCCCGGCCCGGCCGCGCAGCCGCATCGCGTACCCCAGCGCCGCCCCCGCCGGCCCCGGGTCGACCGACACCCACACCACGCCCTCGGTGCGCCGCGCCTCGGCGGCCGCCTCGGCGATGTCCTCGATCCGCCCCTCGTCGGCGGCGTCGCACAGCACGATCGGCTCGTCCCCGGCGGTGAGCTCGGCCATCAGCAGCTCCCGGGTGACCTGGCGGGCCGGGACGTGCCGCACCGCCAGGTCGGTCTGGCGGGCCAGGATCCGCGCGACCAGGCCGGTGTCCATCGGGCAGAACGGGTCCGCGGCGACCTCGCTGGCCTCCAGCGGCACCCCGTCCAGCAGCTGTACCCCGTCCACGGTCACCCGGCCGGTGGCGGGGAAGGCGGGTACCGCCAGGGCCCGCACCGCCTGGCGCTCGGGAACCCGCTCGCGCACCGCCCGCCAGGCCGCCTCCACCTCGGCGCCCACGTTCCCGCGCAGCGTGCTGTCCACCCGCTTGACCACCAGGTCCACCGGCCAGACCGCCTCCACCACGTCGGCCACCAGGTCGGCGGCCTGCTGCGGCGTCAGGTGGCGGCTGTCCAGGTTGGCCACGACCACGTCGTACTCGCCGGCCACCGCGGCCACCTGCTCCGGGGTCACCGTGGCCGCCCGCATCCCGGTCCGCGCGAAGCGGGCCCCGGTGGCGTTGGCCCCGGTGAGGTCGTCGGCCACGACGAGTATGCGAGCCACGGTGGACGCTCCCTTGCGCGTCTGGGCCGGGCGGCCCCGCGCCGCCCCGGTTCCTCCCCCGTCAAATCTCTCATCCGCCGGGCATGCACGGTGCCGCCCCGATCGCGGGTAGGAGAGCGGGGGAGAGGCGTCTCACAGCCGCCGGAGGGGGGTCCGCGGCCGCGGGTGGTCTAGACTCTCGGGCAATTTAAGCACGTGACCTGAGGTTTTCCCGCACGCTTCACCAAGGAGGACGATGACTCGACTCGCACGCGACACCATCCGGCGCATGCCCAAGGTGCTCCTGCACGACCACCTGGACGGCGGCCTGCGCCCCGGCACCCTGGTCGACCTGGCCGCCGAGAGCGGCCACCCGGGCCTGCCCGCCACCGACCCCGACCGCCTGCAGGAGTGGTTCTCGGCCGCGCACGGCTCCCAGGAGGAGCTGCTGGCCCGCCTGGACCCGGTCCTGGACCTGCTGCAGACCGCCCCCGCGCTGGTGCGCGCCGGGACCGAGTGCGCGCAGGACCTGGCCGCCGACGGCGTGGTCTACGCCGAGGTCAAGATCGCCCCCGAGCAGCACACCCGGGCCGGGCTCACCCGCGAGCAGGTGGTGGACGCGGTGCTGGAGGGGCTGCGCGTCGGCCAGGCCAAGGCCCGCCTGTTCGGGCAGGAGATCCGGGTCCGCCTGCTGCTGACCGCGCTGCGCCAGGCCGCCGACTCCCAGGAGATCGCCGAGCTCGCGGTGCGCTACCGGGACGCCGGGGTGGTCGGCTTCGACATCGCCGGCCCCGAGGCGGGCTACCCGCCGACCCGGCACCTGGGCGCCTGCGACCACATCCGCCGCGAGAACTTCAACCTCACCCTGCACGCGGGCGAGGGGTTCGGTCTCTCCTCCATCTGGGAGGCCATCCAGTGGTGCGGCGCCGACCGCCTGGGCCAGGGCGTGCGCATCATCGACGACGCGGCGGTGGCCGAGGACGGCACCGCCAAGCTGGGACGGCTGGCCGCCTATGTGCGGGACAAGCGCATCCCGCTGGAGCTGTGCCCGACCGCCAACGTCAACACCGGCGCCGTGCCCTCGCTGGCCGAGCACCCGGTGGAGGTGCTGCGCCGACTGCGGTTCCGGGTCACCGTCAACACCGACAACCGGCTGCTGCACGGCACCTCGATGACCGAGGAGTTCGCCCGGCTGAGCGAGCAGTTCGGCTACGGGACCGAGACCCTGCGCTGGTTCACGGTCAACGCCATGAAGTCGGCCTTCATCCCGCACGACGAGCGGCTGGAGCTGATCGACCGGGTGATCAAGCCGGGCTTCGCGCGGCTGCGCGCCGAGACGGCGGGCGCCGCGTTCTTCCGCCAGGAGGACCCCTGGTGAGGGGCGCGGCCGCGGCTCCGGGCGCGGCCCGGGCCCCGGAGAGCCGGGTGTACCGGGCGGCCGGGCGGGTGAACGGTCCCCTTCGTTTCACTCCACCCGCCCGGCGCCCGCTGCCTCCCCGCGCCACCGGGGAGTGACCGTGGGGCGGACCCTAGTCGTCCGCCGGATCGACCACCGGGACCGCGAACGGCGGGGTGCCCTTGCCCTGGAGGCGGTGGCCTCCCCAGACGTTCCGCTCGGTGAGCCTTCCCGCCCCCTCGTGCCCGTCCGGGGTGCGCACCAGCACCGAGGTGTTGCCGGCCGCGTACTCGGCGGCGACGTCCTCGTGCGGGGACACCCGGCCCACCCAGGCGTAGGAGCCGGTGAGCGGGTCGAAGTGGCCGGCGATGAAGGCCTCGGCCTCGACCGGCCGGCCGTCGAAGAGCAGGGTCACCGGACCGCTGTACTCCTCTTCGTCGTCGCCCATGCCGCTCATGCGCCCACCTCCTCGGGCTCGGCCGCGCGCGGGGTTCCCGGCGCCTGCGGTGCGCCCGCGTCCTGAGCGGTCCGGTCCGCAGCGGGGCCGGCCGCACCCGCGGCCGGACCGCCGCGCACCCGGCGCGGGGCCTCCTTGCGGATCCGGTAGTTGTGCGGGTCGAAGCGCAGGGTCTGCAGCGCGTACTCGAAGCTGAACCCGGGCCACAGGGTGACGTTGCGGCCCTTGGAGTTGAGGTACCAGCTGTCGCACCCGCCGGTGACCCACACCGAGTTGCGGGTCTTGTGCTGCATCCGCGACGCGTACCGCTTCTGCGCCTCGGGCAGGGCGTCCAGCCGGTCCACGCCGTTGCGCGCGGCGAAGCGCAGGGCCGACATCACGTACCGCATCTGCGCTTCCAGGAAGAACACGTGCGAGGTGTGCCCCGGGCCGGTGTTGGGCCCGGCCAGCACGAAGAGGTTGGGGTAGCCGGAGACCGTGGTGCCCTTGAGGGCCTCGAGGTCCTCCCCCCAGCGGTCCCAGATACTGAGCCCCTCGGCGTCGTGCACCATCTTGGCGGCCGGCATGTCGGTCACGTGGAACCCGGTGCCGAAGATGATGGTGTCGACCTCGCGCTCGGTGCCGTCGGCCGCCACGATCGACTTCTCGCGGACCTTCTCGACCCCGTCGGTGATGACGTCGACGTTGGGCTGGTCCAGCGAGGGGTAGTAGTCGTTGGACAGCAGCAGGCGCTTGCACCCGGGGACGAAGTCCGGGACGAGCTTCTCGCGCAGCTCGGGGTCGGCGACCTGGCGCCGCAGGTGGCTCTTGGCCAGCGCCGCCACGCCCTTCATGAGCGCCGGGTACTTCACGAACCCGAGGACGTAGGACTCCCGCCCCCAGTAGATGTTCTTGCGGAACACCTGCTGGGCCCCCGGCACGTTGTGGAAGAGCCACTTCTCCAGGCGGGTCACGTTCCGGTCGTGCTTGGGGATGACCCACGGGGGCGTCCGCTGGTACAGGTCCAGCCGCCCCACCTTCGGCTGGATCTGCGGGACGAACTGGATCGCGGAGGCCCCGGTGCCGATGACGGCGACGTTGCGCCCCGTCAGGTCCTGGGAGTGGTCCCAGCGGGCCGAGTGGAACACGGTGCCCGTGAAGTCGGACAGCCCGGGGATGTCGGGGACCGAGGGGTCGGCCAGGGCCCCGCAGGCGCTGATCACGAACTGCGCGGTGACGGTGGGCCGCCCCTCGCACTCGATCCGCCACCGGTTGGCCTCGGGCTCCCAGTAGGCGCCGGAGACGCTGTGCCCGAAGCGCACGTGGCGGTAGACGTCCTCCTCCTCGGCGACCTGCCGCAGGTAGGCGTGGATCTCCTCCTGCCCGGAGAAGGTGCGCGACCAGCCCGGGTTGAGCCGGAAGGACAGCGAGTACAGGTGGGAGGGGACGTCGCAGGCGGCGCCGGGGAAGGTGTTGTCCCGCCACGTCCCGCCGACGTCGTGGGCGCGTTCCAGCAGGACCAGGCTCTTGAGGCCGGCGCGCTTGAGGCGGGCGGCCATACCGATCCCGGAGAACCCGGAGCCGATGACGGCCACCCGGAAATGGGACGCCGTGGTCTCGTTCTCGGTCACGTCGTAGAAATCCCTTCGGCGCTGCGGGGTGCTGGGGAGGGAGGGGAGAGGGGAAGCCGGCCCGCGGGCTCAGGCGCGAAAGGCACGCGGGCCGGCGGCTCCAAGGGGCGTCAGGCCGCCACGGCGGCGGGGGCGCCCTTGCGTCCCAGCAGCCCGGCGCGGCGCCAGACGTACTTGGCGGGCCCGGCGAGCAGGCCGGCCTTGTCGAAGGTGGCGACCACCTTGCGCGCCGCCCAGGTCTTGGTGTCGATGTGGTGGGGGTTGCGCCGGGCCGCGCGGGCCGCCTCCTTGGGGTCGAGCCCCACGGACCGGTACACCTCGGGGCTGATCAGCCGGGTCGCGGAGAAGTAGACGACCAGGCCCAGCACGAAGCGGCTGTAGGCCTTGGCGACCGCGCCGTGGCTGTCCCAGTCCCGGATCAGCTCCTCACGGGCGTAGCGCATGTGCCGCGCCTCCTCCACCACGTGGATCCGGGAGACCGCCTGCACCAGCGGGTCCAGCGTCTCGTCCACCATGCCCTCGCGCTGCAGCTGGTCGAGGATCTCCTCGACGAACAGCGCACCGGCGAAGGTGAGCGGGCCGTTGGAGATCGCCTTGAACACCCGGCCCAGGTTGTGGGTGATGAAGTCCGGCCGGTAGTGGCGGCCCGCCAGCTTCTGGGTCATCTTGGCGAACATGACCGAGTGGCGGCACTCGTCGGCGATCTCGGTGTAGGCGTACTGGACGTGGTTGGTGGTGGGGTCGCGGTCGTAGGCGTGCCGGATCAGCATCTGCATGAGGATCGTCTCGAACCACAGGCCGATGGAGGCGATGCTGGCGACCTCGTGCCGGCTCAGCTCCTTGCGCTGGTCCTCGGAGAGGCGGTCCCACAGCTCGGTGCCGTAGAGCGAGACCCGGTGCGGGGCGATGGCGTAGCGGTCCTTGTCCACCGGCGCGTCCCAGTCGATCTCCACGAGCGGGTCGTAGGAGGCCTTGGCCGAGGAGCGCAGCAGCCGCTTGGCGATGTCCTCGCGGTCGGTGACGGTCGGTTTCGGATCGGCCTGCACGGTCATGGCGGTTCTCCTTCGGGGTGCGGGCGAAAGGCCGGGCGGCCAGGGGGTGTTCTAGCCCGGGGGCATCGGGACGCCGTGCCGCTCGTGCAGGCCGCGGGCGATCTCCCCGCCCGCCAGCCGGCCCTCGCGGACCAGGTCGGCGATCTCGACGGCGGCCACCCGGTCGACCAGTCCGGGGGCGTGCCGGGTGAGGCGCAGGGCGGCGCTGCCCAGCGCGGTCGAGGCGACGTCGCGCGCGGGGCGGGGCGCGGCCGCCGCGCGCAGCACCGCGAGCACCGTGTCGCGCAGGCGCTCGGCGGGCACCAGTCCGTCCAGCGACACCCCCGCGGCGCGGGAGTCGTCGTGGATGGGGGTGTCGACGTAGCCGGGGTGCACGGTGGTGACCCCGATGTGCGTGCCGTACTCGGCGCGGAGCGCGTCGGCGTAGGCCGTGACGGCGCGCTTGGAGACCGTGTAGGCCCCGGCGAAGGGCAGCGGGAGCCCGGCCAGCAGCGAGGCGGTGACGACCACCCGTCCGCGGTCGGCCAGCAGCGCGGGCAGCGCCGCGGCGGTGACCCGCCAGGTGCCCAGCAGGTTGACCTCCAGGGCCTCGCGGACGCACTGGTCGGGCATGGCGCCCACGTCCACGGCCGGGCCCACCCCGGCGAAGTGGATCAGGCGGTCGAGCCCGCCCAGCCGCTCGGTCGCGGCGCCGACGGCGCGGCGGACCGCGTCCTCGTCGGTCACGTCGCAGGCGAGCACCCGGCCGGCGTCGTCGGGCTTGCGGTCCAGGCCGACCGCTTCGGCGCCCAGGTGCCGCAGCACCTGCAGGGACGCCGAGCCGAAGGCGCCGGAGGCTCCGGTGACCAGCACGCGCCGGCCGTTCAGGGCGCCCAGGGGGGATCGGGGCATATGTGATCTCCTCCACATGTCTTGCCGGAACGTTACAACGAGCATTGTCACAGTGCAAGAGGGAGTAGTCGTGCGGGCGGCCGAATTTCCCTAGGGTGGAGGCATGGCCGAATACCGGATCGACGAGCTGGCGCGCCTCGCCGACACCACCGTGCGGAACGTGCGGGTGTACCAGGACAGGGGCCTGCTCTCCCCGCCCCGCAGAGAGGGCAGGGTGGGCATCTACACCGAGGCCCACCTGGCCCGCCTGCGCCTGATCGCGCAGCTGCTCCGGCGGGGCTACACCTTCGCCAACATCAGCGAGCTGGTCTCGGTCTGGGAGCGGGGCGGGGACCTGAACGACGTGCTCGGCTTCGAGTCGGCGGTCGGGGACCCCTGGTCCGACGAGATCCCCGCGCACCTGACCTTCGACGAACTGGTCGAGCTCTTCCGGGGGGACGTCACCGACGAGAACATCGAGCGCGCCCTGGCCATGGGCCTCCTGGAGCCGGACGGGGAGCGGTTCCGGGCGCCCAGCCCGCGGCTGCTGCACGCCGGGGCCGAGCTGGCCGCGGCCGGCATGCCGGTCTCGCGCGTGCTCGACGTGGCCGAGCGGCTGAGCGGCCACATCGACGAGGCCTCCGAGGAGCTGGTCCGCGAGATCGCCGACCACATCCTGACCGAGCACGCGCCCGAGGGCCTCCTGCAGGGCGAGGACATCGCCCAGGCGGCCGACCTGGTGCGCCGCCTGCGGCCCCTGGCGGAGACCGCCGTGGACGCCATGCTGGCCCGGTCCATGGCCCGCCACATCCAAGAGGTGATCGGGGAGCACTTCTCCGACGTGCTGGAGCACATCTCCAGCGGCAAGGAGCCCAAGCCCGCCTGAGCCGGCGGCGGGGCGGGGCCCGGCCGACCGCAGGGCCGTGCGCCCCGTCGGCCGCCCGTCCTCCCCTCCCGTGCGCGCCCCGCAGGGACGGGCCGGTACGGGACCCGGTCCCGGGGGTGCGCGCAGGACCTGCGGGGGCGCGCCCGGGGGCGCCGGGGGCGGTGGCGCGGCCCGACCGCCGCCGGAGCGGCGGTCCGCCCGGGGAGCCCCGCCCGCGCGGCCCAGAGCGCGCTGATCGCCCCTCAAGGCGGTCGCCTCCTGTTTCTCCGGCATGTCGGCGGCCTGGGATTCCATTGTCCTGACCCGTCCGCACGTGCGGGGCCGTTTCCGGACAGTCGCCGGAACTTCCTCTCCGCCTGCGTCGTCTGCGCCGTATGCGCGGTCCTCCGCCCGCCGCGCCCCGGAACGCGGGGCGGGGCGCTCACCCCTCGGGCCCCAGCCCGATTCCGGCCAGGCGCGCCAGGTGGGCGCAGACCCGCTCGGGCTCCTCGGCCGGGACCATGTGGCCGGCCCCGGGAACGACGTCCTCCTCGGCTCCGGGCAGCTCACGGGCGAGCGCCCGCCGGTGACGGTCCCCGACCAGCCGGTCGCGCTCCCCGGACAGCAGCACCACCGGCACCCGCTCCAGGGCCGCCAGCCGGCCCCGCACGTCGTGCGCGGCGATCGCCTCCCGGCCCGCGGCCAGCACGTCCGCCGGGGTCGATTGCAGCTGCTGCGCGCACAGCGCCACCTGCGGCGCCAGCTCCGGTGTGCCGCCCCTGCGGCCGAACCCCGCCCGGCGCACGGCGGCCCGGAAGGCGGGCAGCCCGGGCGGGAGCAGGCGGCGCAGCCCGTCGGCCGCCCGGGGGGCCGACCGAGCCAGGCGCACCCCCGCCGCCTGGGCGGCGCCGGCCAGGCGGTCGCGGGGCCGGGACCGGGGCGCCGCCGTGCCCGGTCCCGCCGCGGAACCGGCGGCCAGCAGCACGCCGGCGACCGTCCCGTCCCTTCCGTCCGCCCCCTCCGCCCCCTCTGGCCCTGCCGTCCCTGCCGTCCCGGTCACCCCGGTCGCCCCGTCCGCGCCGTCCGTCCCGTCGAACAGCTCGGGCCGGTCGGCGGCCAGCCGGACCGCGGCCATCGCGCCCAGCGAGTGCCCGCCGAGCACCACCGGGCCGTCCGCGGCGCAGGCGCCGACCACCCGGGCCAGGTCGTCGGCGAGCAGCCGCAGGTCCCACCGCGCCGTGCCGCGGCCGGAGCCGCCGTGGCCGCGCAGGTCCCAGCGGACCACGCGCAGCCGCCCGCCGCTCCCCGAGGCCAGCCGGGTGGCGTGCGGGGCCCAGGTGTCGCAGGTCAGGCCCAGGCCGTGGGTGAGCACCACGGTGCACGCGGCCCGGGTCGGGCCGCGGATGCGCATCCGCAGCTCGGCCCCGTCGGGGGTGGTCAGGGTCCGGGTCAGGTCGGCCGCGTGGCGCAGTGGGGTCATGCGGGTCCTCGGGGGTGCGGGCCGCTTCCGCGGTCGGGGCACGGGCAGGGCCGGGGACGGGGACGTGCCGCTCCTCGCGTCCTCCTACCGGTGGGCAGGAGCGGGGCGTGGGGGATCATTCCCCGGATGCGGCGGCCTTCCCCGAAGGGACCGGGGTGATCGGAAGCGGGCGGGAGAAGCGCAGCTCGGCGAAGGCGCCCGGCGGTACGGCGGGGGAGTGCGGGTGCACCGGGGCCACGGTGCGGTAGCCCTGGCCGGGGGCGGGGCGGGGGTCCTCCTCGCCCTTGTTCGGCCAGAAGGACATGGCCCGCTCGGCCTGGGCCGTGATGGTCAGGGAAGGGTTCACGCCGAGGTTGGCCGAGACCGCCGAGCCGTCGACCACGTGCACGCCGGGGTGGCCGTAGAGGCGGTGGTAGGGGTCGACCACGCCGCTGTCGGGGGAGTCGCCGATCGGGCAGCCGCCCAGGAAGTGCGCGGTGAGCGGGATGTTGAACACCTCGCCGACGGTGCCGCCGGGGAAGCCGTCGATCTTCTCGGCGAGCCGGGAGAGCACCTCCTGCCCCTGCGGGATCCAGGTCGGGTTGGGCTCGCCGTGGCCCTGGCGGGAGCTGAGCACCGTGCGTCCGGAGGCGCCGCGCCGGGTGTAGGTGGTCAGGGAGTTGTCCAGGGACTGCATGACCAGGCCGATGATGGCGCGCTCGCTGAAGCGGCGCACCGACAGGCTGCGGGCGAAGACGTAGGGGTGGCGCGCGGCCAGGCCCAGGAACCGCAGCCAGCGGGGCACCCGGCCCCCTCCGGGGACCTGGATGGTCGCGAGCATCCCCATGGCGTTGGAGCCCTTGCCGTAGCGGACCGGCTCCACGTGGGTGCGGGGGTCGGGGTGCATGGAGGAGGTGATGGCCACGCCCCGGGAGAAGTCCTCGGGGTGGTCCATGTCGGCGGTCATGGCGCCGCCGAGGGACTCGGAATTGGTGCGGGTCAGCGTGCCCAGGCGGGAGGAGAGGCGGGGGAGCAGGCCGGAGTCGCGCATGCGGTGCAGCAGGTTCTGCGTGCCCCAGGTGCCGGCGGCGACCACGACCTGGTCGGCGGTGAAGGTGCGGGCGTTGGCGCGTCTGCGTCCGGCCCCGGTGGTGAGGGTGTCCACGGCGTAGCCGCCGCCGGGCAGCTCGCGCACCCGCTCCACGGTGGTCATCGGGTGGATGGCGGCGCCGCCCTTCTCGGCGAAGTACAGGTAGTTCTCGGTGAGCATGTTCTTGGCGCCGTGGCGGCAGCCGGTCATGCACTCGCCGCACTCGGTGCAGGCGCGGCGCTCGGGGCCCGCCCCGCCGAAGTAGGGGTCCTTCACCCGCTCGCCGGGGGCGCCGCAGGCGGCGCCGTCGGCGTCGCGGCCGTCGCCGAAGAAGACGCCCACGGGGGCCAGGTGGAAGCTCCCGCCCACCCCCATGTCCTCGGCGACCTCCTTCAGGTGCACGTCCGAGGGGGTCATGGTGGGGTTGGTGCGCACGCCCAGCATCCGCTTGGCCTGGTCGTAGTAGGGGGCCAGCTCGCTGCGCCAGTCGGTGATGCCGCGCCACTGCGGGTCGTCGTAGAAGTCGTCGAGCGGCTCGTAGAGGGTGTTGGCGTAGTTGAGCGATCCGCCGCCGACACCGGCGCCGGCCAGGATCATCACGTCGCGCAGCACGTGGATGCGCTGGATTCCGTACATTCCCAGCCAGGGCGCCCAGAGGAAGTTCTTCAGGTCCCAGGAGCCGGTGGGCAGGGTCTCGGAGGTGTAGCGGCGGCCGGCCTCCAGGACCCCCACGCGGTAGCCCTTCTCGGTGAGGCGCAGGGCGCTGACCGCGCCGCCGAAGCCCGATCCGATGACGAGCACGTCGTAGCGGCGTTCGGAGGCGGCGGGCGCAGGGGCGGTCGCGGTGCTGTCGGCGCTTTCGGAAGCCACGGGGCACCTTTCCTTCGTCGGGGGGACCCACCGCTGTCGTGACGGATTCGTTGCGTCCGTGCGGCGAATCGAGCACTTGGAAATGTGACATTCACTATTGTAATGTTCGTCACTACCCCCGAGTAAGGCGTGGTCCATGTAACACGCGAGGCGGTGGCCGGCGCAAGATCCCCCACCCCCCGCCCGTCCGCCGAGCTGCGGACCCGGCACGCAGGAGTCACCCCATGGCCGATCACCCGACCGACGACACCCTCCAGGAGCCCACCCCCGCCGACGGCGCCGCCGGCGACGCGGCGCACGCCCCCTCCGGCGGCACCCGCTGGCGCCGCTTCGCCCTGGCGCTCGTGCCCGGCCTCGGCGCCGCCGCGATCCTGGGGATGATGACGACCCAGGGGCTGCTCGCCGCCTCCTTCGCGGTCTCCGGCGACAGCTTCAAGATGTCCGCCGCCTCGCTGGAGGGCGAGGGCTTCACCCAGTACGGCGACGTCGCCACCTCGGTCGACGACAGCGCCCGGCCCGTCGGGCTGAGCACCGTCGACACGGCCGAACTCAAGGACCTGTGCATGTCCTCCCTGATCGACCTGCCGATCGGCACCGCGACCCTGCTGATCGGCGCCGGCGCGGAGACCCCGGTGGAGGGCAGCAACCTGGTCATGGACGTCGAGCAGCTGCAGGGCAACGCGACCTTCTCCAACATCGAGATCGGGCGGGACGCCAGCACGCTGGACAAGGCCGAGGGCGGCGCCGGACCCGCGGGCGGCTTCGGCCTGCAGTCCGACACGATCTCGGTGCAGGACCCGAAGATCACGTCCTGGGCGGTCAACGCCGGTAGCCTGAAGCTCTCCGGCCTGAAGCTGTCCCTCAAGCCCGGCGAACACGAGTGCTACTAGGCCATGCCCCCGACCACCGGTAACGGGCGCGGAGCGGTCCGCGCCCTCCACGCCTTCCGCGACTGGCGCCGCACCCGCCCCTTCTGGGGCGGGCTGCTGGTGATCGTCGCCGGAGTGGAGATGATGGTCGCCCCGGCGGCGCAGACCCTGGTGATGCCGCTGAACCTGGTGATCTACGCCGGCATCGCCGGGATCTCGGTCTACCTCATCGGGCTCCTGCTGGTGGCGCTGGGCGTGCTCGCCTGGGTGCAGCCGCAGCAGCGGCTCTTCTACGGCGTGGTCTCCAGCCTGCTGTCGGTGGCCTCGTTCGTCACCGCCAACTTCGGCGGGTTCGTGATCGGCATGCTGCTGGGCATCGCCGGCGGGGCGATGATCTTCTCCTGGTCGCCCGTGCGGGCGCCCCGCCGCCGGGCCGGCCGCCGCAGGGGCGGCGACACGGGCCGCGGCCGGGGCGGCGGGTCCGATGAGGACGGCGGCCCCGCCGCCCACGCCGCCGTGGCCCTTCCCCTCGCACTGGTGCTGGCGCTGCCCGCGGCGGCCCCGGCGGACGGCTGGGGCTGGCCCTGGGACGACTGGTTCGGCGACGACGAGGAGGAGGGCGCCCCGGCCGAGCCGGGGGAGACGCCCTCGCCGTCGCCGTCCACGGGTCCGGAGGACGGAGGCCAGGACGGCTCCGAGGGCTCCGACGGGTCGGACGGCGGCGGTGCCGGGGACGGCGGCGGCTCCGAGGACCCCGGGGGAGCGGACCCCGGGGACGAGGAGGACGGCGCCGACGAGGACGCGGCCGAGGAGGACGAGGGCTCCGGTGGTTCCGGGGCCGACCCCGCCGACTGCGAGCTGCGCTCCGGCCAGGACGCCGTGGCCGCCGACGAGCAGGAGTTCCTGGACGCGGTCGAGGCCTGCGAGGCCGCCGAGGAGCAGGACAGCGCCCCCGAGGTGCACGTCGAGGAGGGCGATGGGCGCTTCACCGCCTCCAACACCGAGTCCGGCCTGACCGCCGACACCCTGACCATGCGCGGCGCCTGGTTCGGCGGGGTCGTGGAGTACCCGGCCACCGACGGCCCCGAGCGCTACCTGCGCATCGTGATGCGCGAGGGCGACGTCGACGGCGGTGAGCTGTGGTGGATGCACGGCTCGAACCGGGCGTCGCTGTCGCTGCCGGAGATGAACCTGGCCGGCGGGGACGGCTCGTCGGTGGTGCTGCACGTCCAGCGCATGACCGTGCGGATCCTCGGCATCAAGCTGACCTTCACCCCGGACTTCCCGCCGCCGCTGCTGCTGCCGTACATGGTGGTGACCGACGTCGACGTCTCCCGCCCGGTCGCCGACGCCGCGCACCTGTCGGTCGACGGCCTCGACCTGATGGCCGACCGCGAGGAGATCTGACCCTGGGCCCTGCCCGTCCGACGCCTGTCGGTCGCGCCCCCTATCCCCACGCGGGGCGGCCCGGCCGGTGTCCCGGCCGGGCCGTTCCGTCTTCCGGGGCCCTTCCGGACGGGCAGGCGGCCCCGGAGACCCCTGTCAGACCGCCGCGGCCTCTTCCTCGTCGGCGGCGCGGACGCCGTGCGGCACCAGGCGGCTCGGTGCGCCGACGTAGGACACGTACAGTGCGTCCCGCGCGCGGGTGCAGGCCAGGAAGAGCAGGTTCCGCTCCTGCTGGTGCACCTGCTCCAGGGCGACCGGGTCGCCCTCGGCCGCGTCCAGGGCGGCCTTGGGCGGCAGCAGCGGCTCGCTCACCCCCACCACCGCCACGCAGCGGAACTCCTGCCCCTTGAGCTTGTGCATGGTGCCCACCCGCACCGCGGGGGTGGCGTCCACCGCGTCCAGCGGAGCGGTGGGGATGCCGCGGGCCTGCAGCTCCTTGGTCATGTGCCGGACCACCCACTGGTTGCGCCCGGCCACCGCCACCGACGCCGGAGCGACGCCGGCCTCCAGCCACACCCGCACCCACTCGGCGAGCGCGGCCCGCTCGTCGGCCCGGTCGCGGCAGCCCCGCAGCACCGGCTCGGGGCCGTGCAGCAGCGAGCGGTACCCGGTCAGGGTGTCGGCGTCGTCGTCCAGCCCGACCTCGGTGCGGCGGCCCAGGATCGGCACCGCCCAGTCGAGGATCTCCTGGGTGACGCGGTAGCTCATGCGCAGCCGGTGGCCGCGCCCCCGCACGTTGATCCCCAGGGAGGCCAGGGAGACGCGGTTGTCGGAGATGCGCTGGTGCGGGTCGCCGACGATGAACAGGTCGTCGGGGCCCTCGGGGACGGCGGCGCGCAACAGCCGCCACTGGGCCGGGTGCAGGTCCTGGGCCTCGTCCACCACGACGTGCCGGTAGCGCGGCCCCACCCGGCCCAGGTGCTCGGCGGCGGTCAGGGCGATCTGCGGGTAGGACCACTCGCCGGCCACCCGCATCGCCGCGGTGTAGCGCCGCAGGGCGTCCCACACCTGCGGCCGGTGCTCGGGGGCCAGGTGCAGCATGCGGCCGCTGCGCTCGCAGCGCACGTAGTCCGACAGGCGGGTCAGGTTCTGCGCCAGCACCACCTGCTCCCACTCGTCGGCCAGGAAGCGGCCCGAGTAGGGCAGCCCGTCGGCGGCGGCCGCCTCCCGCCAGCGCTCGGCCAGCTCGTCGCGGCCGAGCGCGTCGGGGATGAGCCCGGTGTGCTCGTGGACGATGCTGCGGGCCAGGCTGTCGATGGTGACGACCTCCACCCGGGCGCGCACCCGCGGGTCGGGCAGCAGGCGGTCGAGCTGCCCGGACAGGGTCTGGGCAAGCAGCCGGTTGTAGGTGGTCAGCAGCACCGTGCGGCGGTGCTCGGTGGCCTCGGAGGTCTCACGGGAGGCCAGGTGGGCGGCGCGGTGCAGGGCCAGCACCGTCTTGCCGGTGCCCGGACCGCCGCTGATCTGCGCCGACCCGGCGTAGCGGGCGTCGACGATGCGGTGCTGGTTGGGGTGCAGGGTGACCTGCCACTCGTCGAACGACTTGCCCAGGTCGGCGGCGAGCTCGTCGGGGCCGGTGACGCGGGGCGCACCGGCCGGGGCGGACAGCGGCGCCGGTGCGAGCTCGGCGCCGTCCTCGGGGGCGGTGCGGTCGCGGGCCATCGCCAGCGCGTCGTCCTGCCGGCGCAGTCCCACCAGGCACAGGCCGCCCCCGGAGCCGGGGGCCAGCACGCCGGCCCACTCGGGGCCGATGCGCAGCAGGCGCGTCCGGGGGTCGGCGGCGTCGGCGACGGCCTCCAGACGGCTCTCGTCGCCGCCCATGAACGCCTGCACGACGGTCAGCGCGGCGCTGCGGACGCCGGGATCGAGCCGGGAGAAGTCGGAGAGGAACGTCGGGGTGATCGCGAGCTTGGGCACGTCCTTCTTGCCTCCGGTCGCCTGAGAGGGAGCGGTGGGTGCCAGGGCGGGCCGGCCGGGTCCCGCGCGGCGCCTTTCGCTTATGAACATGCTCCCGCCGGAATTTGGGCAAACGACGCGCCGAACCCCGTTGGGGACACCTGTCCGGGCGGGTGTTCGTGCAGGTCGGACTGGGGTTTTCGAGGGTGTTTTCGAGTGTCGCGGGAAATTTCTTCGCCGTCGTCGCTGACCTGCGGTTCTGTGGCGGTCCCGTGGGACTGAAAACCGATTTGTCGACAGACCGAAACTGGGGAAGTAGGGAAGGGAAGCCCAGCCAGGACCTCATAGGAGCGGTGGCGCGCTCGCCGGGTTTCGGTCCCACGGGTGCGGGCCGGGTCCGCGGTTCCGGAGGACCGGTCGGGACGAGGGCGGCGCCGATGCCCGGTCTCCGCCCTGCGCCCTCGGGGCGGGGCCGGATCGGAGCACTCCCGGGGCTCGGCGACACTGGGGGACGGTGCGCACGAGCCGCACCCGCCCCCACGATCCCGCCGTCCACCGACCCGATCTGGAGCCCCGCCGTGCCGACCGCCCCGACCGCCCCCGCACCGAGCCGAACCGGCGGCCCGCTGCCGGCCGCCTTCCGCTGGATCGCCGCCATCGAGGCCCTCACCTGGGTCGGCCTGCTCATCGGGATGTTCTTCAAGTACGTCGTCGTCGGGGACGACATCGGGGTGCGCGTGTTCGGCCCGATCCACGGCGTCGCCTTCATCATCTACGTCGTCGTGGCCGCGGCGGCCTGGTACCGCCTGCGCTGGGGGCTGTGGACCGGCCTCTTCGGCCTCGCGGCGAGCATCCCCCCGCTGGGCACCGTGGTCTTCGAGCGCATCGCCTCCGCCCGCGGCCTCCTCGACCCCGCAGAGAAGCGGGCCACCCGGAGCGGCCCGGGTTCCGACTGAGGGCCCGGAGCGCGGCGGTCGGCGTTCGCGGCCGTCGTTCGCGTCGTGCCCCGGGGCCGGAGGTCCTGGCGGGCCCCGCCTGCCTGGCCCCTGCGCTGTAGAGGTGCGGGCTGGCCGGGGTGGCCTGAGTGCCGATTGAGCGGCCTTCGGCTCCGTCGCCGCCTGCGCCGTGTCCGACTGCCGGTCGCCCCGGTGAGATTCGCGTGGGGCGGCCCCGCGTCCCGCAGGGGAGTGGGGCGACCGGAGCGGTCGAGCCGGTCGGCGCGGCCGGAGCGCCCGCTGAGCGATCGGGGCGGCGGGCTCTCGCCGGGCTCGCCTCGCACGCTGATCGTGAGCAGTGCCGCGGACCCCGCTCCGCCTCCATGGGCGATGTGCGCCCCCGGAACCGTGTGGCGGCTCCGGGGGCGGGTCCACGAGCGCTGGAGGGGCACTCGGTGCCCCTGCCGGGGCCCGTCCTTCCCCGACAGGGGCCCCGACCGCCCCACGGGCGCCCGGGTGCCCGATCATCGCACGGACCGGTCCCGTCGCGCCGCCCGTTTGTGCTCCCCGCCCCGGCCCGCCGCCCGCGGCGCCGCTCCGGCTATCGTGAGGCCGAGCACACCGGGATCGGACGGGGAGCGGAAGCCGTGAGCCAGCAGAAGCCGAACGGGAACATGCGCTGCGCCGACGCCGACCGGGAGCGCGTCGCCGGGGTCCTGCGCGAAGCCGCGGCCGCCGGGCGCATCACCCTGGAGGAGCTCGACGAGCGCCTCGACGCCGCCTTCGCCGCCCGCACCTACGGCGACCTCGAACCCCTCACCGCCGACCTGCCCGCCGACGAGGAGCGGACCGAGCCGCTCGCCCCGAGCGGCGGCGCCGAGCCGTCCGAGGCGTCCCGTCCCCTGGTGCTCAAGTCCTCGGCGGGCACCATCGTCCGCCGCGGCGAGTGGACCGCTCCCCGGCGCATCGAGGTGACCAACCCGATGGGCAGCACGGTGCTGGACTTCCGGTCGGCGACGCTGCTCAGCGGCACCACCGAGATCGCGCTGACCTCCTCGTGGGGCGAGGCGCGCCTGGTGCTCCCGGACGGCGCCACCGCCGACGTCCGGGTCGACGCCTCCTGGTGGGGAAGTGTCGACAGCCGCGTCCCGCCGGCCCCGGCGCGCCCGAACCCGCACTTCGTGGTGACCGGTGAGGTCAAGGGCGGCAACCTGAAGATCCGCTACAAGAACCGCTTCGAGGAGATGTTCGGGATGTACGGCTGAGCCGCCGGGCCGGTGGCCGTACGGCGCGGAGCCTCTGCTCAGGGGCCCAGGCGCAGCGCGTCGCGGTACCAGCCCTCCTGCTCGGCCAGCTCGCGCGGGGTGCCCTCCTGGAGGACGCGCCCCTCGCTCAGGACGTAGATGCGGTCCATGCGCTCCAGTCCGGCCAGGTCGTGGGTGATCAGCAGGGTCGAGAACCCCTCGCTCTCCGCCGCGTCCAGCACGTCGGCCATCACCGCGTCGCGGGTGTCGGGGTCCAGGTGCGCCGTCGGCTCGTCCAGGACCAGGATCCTCGGGGACGCCAGGACCGCGCGGGTCATCGCCAGTCGGCTGCGCATCCCGCCGCTGAGCCGGGTGCCGTGCACCCCCACCTCGGTGTCGAGGCCGTGCGGCATCGCCCGCGCCTCGCCGTCCAGCCGCGCCCGCGCCAGCGCCTCCCACAGCTCCCCGTCCTCGGCGTCGGGGCGCGCCAGGCGCAGGTTCTCGCGCAGGGTGGAGGCGAACACGTGCGGATCCTGCGGCACGCCGCCGATCGCCCGCCGGGCGTCGTCGCGGTCGTACCCGGTCAGGTCCCCGCCGCCCAGCTCGACGGTGCCCGCGTCGGGGTCGCGGAAGCGCAGCAGCACTTCGGCCAGGGTGCTCTTGCCCGCGCCGCTGGGCCCCAGAACCGCGACTTTGGCCCCGGCCGGGACCTCCAGGTCCACGCCGCGCAGCGCCCACGGCTCGTCCGGGCCGTACCGCACCTTCAGCCCCCGCACCCGCAGGTCGGCCGGGGGCGGCTCGGGCAGCTCGGCCGGGTGGTCCGGGGGCGCGACCATGGGCGGGGTGTCCAGCACGTCGAACAGCCGCGCGCCCTGGGCCCGCAGCGCCCCCAGCCGGGCGGCCACCGCGGGCAGCGGCTGCACGATCTCGAACGCGGCCAGGGTGGTCAGCACCAGCACCGCCAGCGGGATCGGGTGCAGCGACCCGTCGTCCACCGCGGCCACCCCCAGCAGCAGCGACGCCCACACCGTCACTCCGGTGACCAGTGCACTCGCCCCGGCGCCGAACCCCAGTAGTCCGGCGTCCCGGCGGGCCAGGCGGGTCAGCTCGGTGTCAGCGTCCTCCACCCGGCGCACCGCCCGGCCCATGGCGCCGTAGGCGACCAGGTCGGGGGCGCCGTGCAGGGTGTCGACCAGGGAGGTGGACAGCTCCCCGCGGGCCCGCGCCTGGCGTTCGCCCGGTGCCCGGCCCAGCCGGGCGGCGACCAGCGGCACGCCCAGGCCGGTCAGGAGCAGCCCGGCCGCCAGCACCAGCCCGCCGGGCGCCAGCAGCGCCGTGCACACCGCGGTGGTCACGCCCCCGGCCAGCACGGCCACCAGCGGCGGGGTGAGCCCGCGCAGCAGCAGGTCCTGGGTGGCCTCGGTGTCGCTGACCAGGCGGGAGACCAGGTCGCCGGAGCGGAGGGAACCGACGCTGTGGTGCGAAGCGCCCCGATTGAGGGTGGGGGTGGGCGACGGGCGGGCCTCTGAATGGGCCAGCCGCTGGTAGACCTTGACCCGCACGTCGGCCAGGGTGCGGAAGGCGGCGTCGTGGGTGACCAGCCGCTCCAGGTAGCGGGCCACCCCGCGGGTGACGCCCAGGGCGCGGGTGGCCACGATCGCCACGCTCAGCGCGGTGATCGGCGGGTGCTCGGCGGCCTTGGCCAGCAGCCAGGCGGCGATGCCCAGCAGCGCCACCGCCGAGCCGGTGGCCACCGACCCCAGCAGCACCCCCAGCGCGAACCGGCTCCCGCGCGGCCACGCCAGCAGGACCATCCGCACCAGCGGGTCGCGGCCGCGCCCCGGGGCGGCGGCCGGGTCCGGGTCGGCCCCGGGGGCGGTGCGGGCGGCGGTCTCGGCGGTCATCGCAGGGCCTCCTGCTCCAGGCGGCCCGCGTGCACGGGCACCGTCTCGTCCACGTGTGCGGCCCACCCGGCGTCGTGGGCGACCACCACGCCGGTGCGTCCCTGGAGCAGCCGGGCGACCGCCGTGCGCACCGCCGCCGCGTTCTCGGGGTCCAGGTGGGCGGTGGGCTCGTCGAGCAGCACCACCGGGGCGTCCCGCAGGAACGCCCGGGCCAGGGCGATCCGCTGGCGCTGCCCGGCCGACAGCCGGGCCCCGCGCTCGCCGAGCCGGGTGGCGTAGCCCTCGGGCAGCTCCCGGATGAAGGCGTCGGCCTCGGCCAGTTCGGCGGCCCGGCGCACCTCCTCCTCGCCGGCCTCCGGAGCGCCCAGCCGGATGTTGCCGGCCACGGTGTCGTCGAACAGGTAGGGGTGCTGCGGCACCCAGGCCAGGCGCCTCCGCCAGGCGGCGGGGTCGGCCTCGTCCAGGGGCACGCCCCCGGGGGCGTCGGCGGACACCGCCAGGATGCGGCCCTCGGTGGGTTCGATGAAGCGCAGCAGCAGCGAGAGCAGGGAGCTCTTGCCCGAGCCGCTGGGGCCGGCCAGCAGGATCCGGCGCCCGGCCGGCACCTCCAGGTCGACCCCGGTGAGCGCGGGTGCGTCCCGCCCCGGGTAGGTCAGGCCCACCCCCTCCAGGCGCAGCCCGACGCCGTGCCCGGGCAGCTCGGCGGTGCGGTCCCGGCCGGGGCCGGGCCGACGGGGCGCGCCCTCGGCCCGCTTGTCGAGCTCGGCGAAGACCTGCTCGGCGGCGGCGACGCCCTCCATGCTCGCGTGGAACCGCGAGCCGACCTCGCGCAGCGGCAGGTAGGCCTCGGGGGCCAGGATCAGCACCAGCAGCGCCGTCTGGTAGTCGAGCATGCCGTACATCAGCCGGATGCCGATCTCCACCGCGACCAGCGCCACCGCCAGGGTGCTCAGCAGCTCCAGCACGAACGCCGACAGGAACGCGATGCGCAGCGTGGACATGGTGCTCTCGCGCTGCTCGTCGGTCATCCGCCGGATGATGCGGGCCTGGGCCCGGGTCCGGCGGAACACCGCCAGGGTGGGCAGGCCCTCGACCACGTCCAGGAAGTGGCCGCCGAGCCGGTGGAGCCGGCGCCAGCGGCGCTGCGTGCGCGCCTGGGTGTGCCAGCCCACCAGCGCCATGAAGACCGGGATCAGGGGCAGGGTGACGGCGATGACCACCGCCGAGATCCAGTCCGCGCCCGCCACCACGGCGAGCACGGCCAGGGGGACGAGCACGGCCAGCACCAGCTGCGGGAGATACCGGGCGAAGTAGTCGTCCAACGCATCGAGGCCCCGCGTGGCGAGCGTGGCGACCTCTCCGGCGTCGGCCGTGCCCGTCCCGGCGGTGGCGGTCCCCCCTGACGATCGGACCGTCCCGCCGTCCGGGGGAGGCGAGTCCCCCGGTTCACCGCCCGGGTCGGCCCCGGTCCCGGTCACGTGGGCGACCAGGCGGCGGCGAAGCTGGGACTTCGCGCGCGCGGCGGAGCGCAGGGCGGCGGTCTCGGCGCCGTAGGACAGCGCCGCCCGGGCGATCGCGACCGCGGCCACGGCGGCGATCGCCCAGGAGAGGGCGTCCAGCCCGAGCCCGCGGGTGGCGCCGGCGATCGTGTAGGCCAGCAGCCAGGCCTGGGCGAGCACCATGGCGGTGGTGAGCAGTCCGCTCGCCACGGCGACGGCGAGGTGCACGCGGACGGCCGAGGCCGTCCGGACCAGACGCGGGTCGAGGGGGCGCATTGCAGGTCCGTTCCCTTCGGTGGTGCGCCGGTGCTACTCGGCGGGGGCGGGAGCCTGGTCCTGCCCGTCTCCGCCACCATAGGCGGGCACCGGCTCGATGTGCTCGCGGGTCACCCGTTTGCGGAAGACCCAGTAGCTCCAGGCCTGGTAGCCCATCACCACCGGGAGGAACACCGCCGCGACCCAGCTCATCACGGTCAGGGTGTAGGGCGCCGAGGACGCGTTGGCCACGGTCAGGTCGAAGGCCGGGTCGAGGGTGGAGGGCAGCACGGCGGGGAAGAGCGAGCCGAACAGCGTCACCGAGGCCAGGCCGATGGTCGCCGCGGTGCAGGCGAAGGAGCGCCCCTCCGAGCCGCGCAGCGCCAGGACGACGCCGGCGACCAGGGCGGCCGCGGCGACGGCCACGATCGGCCACGTCCAGGTCTTCCCGTGGGCCAGCTGCGTCCAGACCAGGAACACCGCCCCGGCCGGCACGGCGACGCAGGCGGTGCGCAGCGCCGCGGTGCGCGCGCGGGAGCGCACCGGCTGGCCGGTCTTGAGGGTCAGGAACAGCGCCCCGTGCAGGATGAACAGCGACAGCGTGGTCAGCCCGCCCAGCAGCGCGTAGGGGTTGAGCAGGTCGATCACCCCGGCGCGCAGGATCTCGTCGCCGTCGACCGGCATCCCCCGCACGATGTTGGCGAAGACCAGGCCCCACAGGAACGCGGGCAGGGCGCTGCCCCAGAAGATGGCCCGGTCCCACCAGGCGCGCCAGCGGTCGGTGTCGCCCTTGCCGCGGTACTCGAAGGCCACACCGCGCACGATCAGCGCCAGCAGGATCAGCAGCAGCGGCAGGTAGAAGCCGCTGAAGGCGGTGGCGTACCAGGCGGGGAAGGCGGCGAACATGGCGCCGCCGGCGGTGATCACCCACACCTCGTTGCCGTCCCAGATCGGGCCGATCGCGTTGATCATCACCCGCCGGTCGACGTCGCGCCTGCCCAGGACGGGGAGCAGGATCCCCACACCGAAGTCGAACCCTTCCAGGATGAAGTAGCCGGTCCACAGGACCGCGATGGCGATGAACCAGACGGTTGCCAGATCCATGTCTGAGGTCTCCTAGCGCGGGCGCGGGCGGGGGGTCAGTAGACGAAGGCGGGGACGTCGCCGGTGTCCTCGCCCTCCTCGGGCTCGGGCACCACGTGCGAGGGGCCGCCCTTGACGTAGCGCCACAGCAGCCCGGCCTCGACGACGGCGAGCACGCCGTAGATGAGGGTGAAGACGGTCAGCGACAGGGCCACCTGGCCCAGGCTGACGCCGGGGGAGACGCTGTGCGCGGTCAGCAGCTGCCCGTGCACCGTCCAGGGCTGGCGGCCCATCTCGGTGAGGACCCAGCCGAGGATGTTGGCCGCGAGCGCGGCGGGCAGCGCGGCCACGGCCGCGTAGTAGAACCAGCGGGTCCGGGGCAGGCGGCGCTTGCGGGTCAGCCACAGCCCGAGCGCGGAGACGGCCACCCCGAACAGGCCGAACCCGATCATCAGGCGGAACGACCAGTACATGATGAACACGTTGGGGATGTAGTCCACGTCCCCGTACTCGGCGTACTCCTGTTCGTACTGCTCCTGGAGGTCGTTCATGCCCTCGACGGTGCCGTCGATGGTGCCGGTGGCCAGGAAGCTGAGCACGCGGGGGATGGTGATGTCGATGGTGTTCACGCCGCTGTCGGTGTCGCCCACGGCGAAGGTGGAGAAGGGCGCGCCCTCCTCGGTCTCCCAGTGGGCCTCGGCGGCGGCCAGCTTCATCGGCTCGTACTCGGCGGCGAGCTTGGCCTGGTGGTCACCGGAGTAGACGACGACGATCCCGGCGAGCAGGGTGACGACCATGCCGGCGCGCAGCGTCTTGCGGAACAGCTCGTGGTCGCCGGCGGGCGGCTCGACGCCCTTCTCCCCGGTGTCGCCGTGCCGGCGGGCGCGCCAGAGCTTGAAGGCGCTGACGGCGGCGACGAACAGCCCGGCGGTGATGAAGGCGGCCGAGACCACGTGCAGGAACGTGGACCAGGCCTGGGGGTTGGCCAGGACGGCCCCGATGCTGGTCAGCTCGGTGCGGCCGTTCTCGGGGTTGACCGTGAACCCGACCGGGTGCCGCATCCAGGCGTTGGCGGCCAGGATGAAGTAGGCCGACAGGTTGGTGCCGATCGCGGCCAGCCAGATGCAGGCGAGGTGCACGCCGCGGGGGAGCCGGTCCCACCCGAAGATCCACAGCCCGATGAAGGTGGACTCCAGGAAGAAGGCGAGCAGCGCCTCCATGGCCAGCGGTGCGCCGAAGACGTCGCCGACGAAGCGGGAGTACTCGCTCCAGTTCATGCCGAACTGGAACTCCTGCACGATCCCGGTGACCACGCCCATGGCGAAGTTGATCAGGAAGAGCTTGCCGAAGAACTTGGTGGCGCGCAGGTACTCGTGCCTGCCCGTCCGGTACCAGGCGGTCTGGAGGGAGGCCACGATGACCGACAGGCCGATCGTCAGCGGTACGAACAGGAAGTGGTAGACGGTGGTGATACCGAACTGCCACCGAGCCAGGTCGAGTGCTTCCATGCGCCTCTCCAGCCAGCAATGGACCGACAAGTCGTAGTACGACACAGCGTAGTGCTACGGGATGTAGTAGATCCACCGAGGGGCCGCCCCCGCCTGCGGGCGCAGGGTGGGTCCGAGGACGACGATAGGCGGGCCCGGCCGCGGGCGCCGCACCGGCGGGCCGCTCTTTACCAGGGGCGATGCGGACTTTTCCGGTGCCGTTGCGCGCCGGGCCCGCGGCCGTGGTGAATCGGGGGGCGCCCTGGGCGGGCCGCTGGGGGTGACGGACGCCTCAGCGTCCGCCTCCGTCGACTGCGGGCCGGTCGCCGGTGCCGGGGCGGAGGAGAGGGGGCGGGTCAGTACTCGCCGGGGGGCAGCGCCGGGATCTCGGCCGAGATCGCCTCGCTGATCGCCACCAGCCCCTGGGCGGGGGCCCCGTAGGAGGCCGGGACCGACAGTTCGACGTAGGCCTCGCGCGCCATCGCGGTGTACATCGTGGGTTCGTCCTGGGGCTCGGGGAGCCAGGCGACCTCGTCCACGACCATCAGCTCGGAGTCCGGGCGGTAGGCGTCGGGCCGCGGAACCCCGCAGCGCAGCGCGATCACCGGGTCGCCCCAGGCCGCCACCAGGGGGGAGTCCGCCTGGGCCTGGGTGCGCTCCTGGCCGAAGAGGGTCTCGGGCAGCCGCTCGGCCAGCCCCTCGCACAGCTCCGCGGTCTCGGCGTCCGGCTCGGGGACCGGCATGTCCACCCCGCCGCCGGTGCACCCGGCCAGCAGGACCAGCCCTGTGGCCGCGGCGCCCGCCGCTCCCTTGCGCATCGGCCCTCCCGGGTCGCTCAGATCTGCACGATGGGGCAGGTCAGCGTCCGCGCGATGCCGTCGAGCCGCTGGATGCGGGCGACCACGAGCCGCCCGAGGGCGTCGATGTCGTCGGCGTGCGCGCGCACGATGACATCGTAGGGGCCCGTCACGTCCTCGGCCTCGCTGACTCCGTCGATCCCGCGGATGAGCTCCGCCAGATCACCGGCCCGGCCGACCTCGGTCTGCACGAGAACATAGGCCTGCACCATGGTGGAACCCTCCCAGGTCATCCGGAGAACATGCGGATACGGCGACGGCGTCCGGATGGGGCCGCGCGCCGATTTCGACGGGGTACGCGCGGGTCAACACGCCCTCGACCACTGCGCCGGATTGGTCACCGTACCCTGAGGGCTGTGTCGAGCACCATTGGGGACCTGGGCGAATTCGGCCTGATCGCGCGCGTGACCGCCAGATTCCCCGAGACGGACGATGTAATCCTCGGGCCCGGAGACGACGGCGCGATCGTCTCGGCCGCGGACCGGCGCGTGGTGGCCAGCACCGACGTGCTGGTCGAGGGGAGGCATTTCCGGCTCGACTGGTCCCGCGCGCGCGACATCGGCCACAAGGCCGTGGCGCAGAACGCCGCCGACATCGCCGCCATGGGCGCGCGGACCACCGCGCTGCTGATCGGCCTGGCCGCCCCCACCGACCTCCCCGTCCGCTGGGCGGAGGAGTTCGCCGAGGGCGTGCGCGAGGAGTGCGCCGAGGTCGGGTGCACCGTCGTCGGCGGCGACACCGTCAGCTCGCCCACCCTCACCGTCTCGGTCACCGCCCTGGGATCCTTGGACGGCTCCCGCCCCGTGCTCAGGAGCGGGGCGAGGCCGGGCGACCGGATCGCGGTCACCGGGCCGCTGGGGCTCTCGGCCGCCGGGCTGTCCCTCTTCGAGTCCGGCCGCTCCGACGCCGACGCCGCGCGCGCGGCGGTGGCCGAGCACCGCTCCCCGTCTCCCCCCTACGCCCAGGGGCCGCATGCGGCCCTCGCCGGAGCCACCGCCATGCTCGACGTGAGCGACGGCCTCACCCAGGACCTCGGGCACATCGCCGAGGCCTCCGGGGTGCGGATCGACCTGCGGCGCGACGCCCTGGTCCCCGCCCCGGAGCTGATCGCCGCCGTGGAGCTGCTCGCCGCATCGGGCCACCCCTCGGGCGGCGCGGGGCGGTCGCCCCGGGAGGCGGCCGTGGACCTGATGGCGGTCGGCGGCGAGGACCACGCGCTCGCCGCCGCGTTCCCGCCCGGCGCCCCCCCGCCCGAGGGGTGGACGGTCATCGGTTCGGTCCACGAGGCGTCCGGCCCCGAGGAGGCGCGGGTGACCCTGGACGGGCGCGCGCCCGCGCGCGGCGGTTGGGACCATTTCGGCCGGTAAGGCGCGGGGCCTGCGCTGCCCGGTCGCGCAGGGGGTGGATGTGCGGAAGGTGAGAGAGTCGGGTTTGGGGGGTAAATCACGCTAAGCTGGCGCCCCGAGCCGCATGTGCGGGGCGACGGACGGGGAGCGGATCGGAAGGCTTGGCGTTATGGGGCGCAATGACGGGTCCGGCAAAGCCCGGCGCGGTGCGCACCGCTCAGAGCCCGAGCAGTCCGGCCCCCTGCAGACCGTCGGCATCGTGCTCGGCAGCACCGTGCCCAAGAAGGTTCGCCCGCCCCGCCTGCTGAGCGTCCTGCTCCTCTCCGGCGTCACCCTGGGGCTCGTGCTCTTCGGCTACAGCACCACCCAGATCTACCTCAGGTTCAGCGAGCCCCCGGTGGAGCACGGGACCTCCCCGTCCGGAGGACCGGCCGGAGGCCCCTCCGCCGCGCCCGGGGACGGCACCGGGGGCGGCGAGGCCCGCGCCGAGCAGGAGCAGGGCACCGGGGTCACGGAGGGCGCCGACGGCGCTGACGGTTCCGGCGACGGCGGCCCCGGGGAGGCCGGGCGCGAGAGCGCCGCCGGAGAGCCGGCGGCGATGTCCTACACCACCGTGGACGCCTCGTCCTCGAACTTCACCGGTCGGGTCACCCTGACCAACACCGGCGCGGACACGCTGGACGGCTGGGAGCTGGTGCTCGGCTTCGACGGGGCCACGGTGACCTCGGCCTGGGACGTCGAATGGGAGGCCACCGGCGACGGCGTGGTGGCCCGCGCCCCCGACTGGGGCGACGGACTGGCCCCGGGGGAGTCGGTCGAGGTCAACTTCACCGCCGAGGGCACCGCGCAGGCCCCCAGCACCTGCGTCTTCAACGGTGAGTCCTGCTCCCTCTGAGCTATCGGCCCCGCTCTCTCCGTCCCTCGTTCCGCGCGGCCGCTCCGGTGCCGGGGCCGCCCCGGCCGGGTCGCTCGCCCCCACCCGTCGCAGGGAGGTCCTACGGTAGGTGTCCGGCGGACCTGCGCGACGTGAGGAGAGCCGGTGATCAGTTGGGACGAGCCGCTGCGCACCACGCAGGGGGCGGCCGCGGCCAAGAAGTTCGCGGCCGAACTCGACCTGCACACCGCGGGCGACCTGCTGCGGCACTACCCGCGCCGGTACGCCTACCGCGGCGAGCTCACCGACCTGGCGGCCCTGGCCGAGGGCGAGCAGGCCACGGTGGTGGCCGAGGTGCTCAGCGCCACCAAGCGCGACCTGCGCGGCGGCGGCCGCGGGCGCCCCCGCAGCCTGCTGGAGGTGGTGATCACCGACGGCACCGGGCGGCTCACCCTGGCCTTCTTCCACAACGCCGGGTACCACCTCAAGGAGCTGCGCCCCGGGCGGCGCGGCATGTTCGCCGGGAAGGTCTCCACCTACCGCGGCAAGAAGCAGCTGGCCCATCCGGTCTACGAGATGCTGCCCGACGACGGCACCGGCGACGAGCGCGCCCGCGAGTTCGCCGACCGGCCCATCCCGGTCTACCCCGCCACCAAGGGCCTGGCATCGATGACCATCGCCCGCTGCGCGGCCACCCTGCTCGACCAGGCCGAGGGCGGCGGCGGGTTCGCCGACCCGCTCCCGCCGGACCTGCGCGAGCGGCACCGCCTGGTCGGCATCGACGAGGCCCTGGAGAAGATCCACCGGCCCGCCGACACCGACGACATCGGACGCGCCCGCAAGCGCCTGAAGTGGGACGAGGCCTTCGTGCTGCAGCTGGCCCTGGCGCAGCGGCGCAAGGCCGCCGGGCAGGTCCCCGCCAAGCCCCGGCCGCGCGTTCGGGACGGCCTGCTCGACGCCTTCGACGCCGCGCTGCCCTTCGAACTGACCGAGGGCCAGCGGAAGGTCGGCGGGGTCGTCGCCGACGGGCTGGACTCCGCGCACCCCATGCACCGGCTGCTCCAGGGCGACGTGGGCGCCGGCAAGACGCTGGTGGCGCTGCGCGCCATGCTCCAGGTGGTCGACGCCGGCGGCCAGGCCGCGCTGCTCGCCCCCACCGAGGTCCTGGCCCAGCAGCACCACCGCTCCATCACCCGGATGCTGGGGCCGCTGGCCGAGGCCGGGCTGCTCGGCGGCGCCGACCGGGCCACCCGGGTGGCGCTGCTCACCGGGTCCCAGGCCGCCTCCGCGCGGCGCGAGGCGCTGCTGGAGGCGGCCTCCGGGCAGGCCGGGATCGTCGTGGGCACCCACGCCCTGCTGCAGGAGCACGTCTCCTTCGCCGACCTGGGGCTGGTCGTCGTCGACGAGCAGCACCGCTTCGGCGTGGAGCAGCGCGACGCGCTGCGCGAGAAGGCGGCCGACGGGCGCCCGCACGTGCTGGTGATGACGGCCACGCCGATCCCGCGCACCGTGGCCATGACCGTTTACGGCGACCTGGACGTGGTCGCGCTGGACCAGCTGCCCGCCGGGCGCTCGCCCATCGCCACGCACGTGGTCCCCGCCCGGGACAAGCCGCACTTCCTGGACCGGGCCTGGGAGCGGATCCGCGAGGAGGCCGCCCAGGGGCGCCAGGCCTACGTCGTCTGTCCGCGCATCGGCGGCGACGACGGGGACGAGGAGGGGGCCGCCGGGCCCGCCCCCGAGGAGGGCGAGGAGGCCCGCCGCCCTCCGCTGGCCGTCCTGGAGGTGGCCCGCACGCTGAGCCAGGGGCCGCTGTCCGGTCTCCGGGTGGAGGCGCTGCACGGGCGGCTCTCCCCGGACGAGAAGGAGGCCGTGATGGGCCGCTTCGCCGCGGGGGAGACCGACGTCCTGGTCGCCACCACCGTCATCGAGGTGGGCGTGGACGTGCCCAACGCCACCGTCATGGCGATCATGGACGCCGACCGGTTCGGCGTCTCCCAGCTGCACCAGCTGCGCGGCCGCGTCGGGCGCGGGAGCCTGCCGGGGCTGTGCCTGCTGGTCACCGAGGCCGAGGAGGGCGGGCCCTCCCGGCAGCGGCTGGACGCGGTGGCCGCCACCACCGACGGGTTCGAGCTGTCCAGGGTCGACCTGGAGCAGCGCCGCGAGGGGGACGTGCTCGGCGGCGCCCAGTCCGGCAAGCGCTCGTCGCTGAAGATGCTCACCCTGCTCCGTGACGAGGACCTCATCGGCGAGGCCCGGGAGGAGGCCGCCGCCCTGGTCGAGCGCGACCCCGAGCTGGCCTCCCACCCCCCGCTGGCCCGGGCGCTGGACGACCTCCTGGGCGAGGACCGCGCCGAGTTCCTGGAGAAGGCCTGAGCGCCTGGAGAAGGCCTGAGGCCGTCGGCGGGCCCGTGCGCCCTGGTCGGCGGGGGCGGCGCGCTCCGGAGGCCCGCCCGCCGTGCCGTCCCGGTACGGTTTGGCCCATGACCCGCATCATCGCCGGTTCGGCCGGAGGGCGCCGCATCGCCGTCCCCGACGGCCGTACCACCCGCCCCACCAGTGACCGCGCCCGTGAGGCGCTCTTCGCCTCCGCGCAGTCCGACCTGGGGCCGCTGGACGGGCTGCGGGTGCTCGACCTGTACGCCGGGTCGGGGGCGATCGGGCTGGAGGCGCTCTCCCGGGGCGCCGCGCACGCCCTCATGGTCGAGGCCGACCGCAGGGCCGCCGCGGTGGTCCGGCGCAACATCTCCTCCCTCGGCCTGCCCGGGGCGCACCTGGCCGCCGACCGGGTCGCCCGGGTGCTGGAGCGCGGCCCCGGCGGCGACCCCTACGACCTGGTGGTGGCCGACCCGCCGTACGCGGTCGGCGAGGACGAGGTCGGCGCGGTGCTCGCCGCGCTGCGCGACCACGGGTGGCTGGCCCCGGACGCGCTGGTGGTGCTGGAGCGCTCCGCGCGCGGCCCCGACCCCGACTGGCCGCGCGGCTATGCGGGGGCCAGGGTGCGCCGGTACGGCGAAGCGGCGCTTTGGTACGGTCGCGCCGCGAGTCGTCCCGACCATTCCCCTGCCGCGGGGCACAATCCCGGGTAAGGCGGCGCCTGCCGCCCCGCCCGGCAGGAAGGAGCACCCCACCGTGCGCCGACGCGTCGTGTGCTCCGGGTCCTTCGACCCGGTGACCAACGGACACATCGACATCATCGGCCGGGCCGCCCGGCAGTTCGACGAGGTCGTGGCCGCCGTGCTGACCAACGTCAACAAGCGCGGGCTGTTCGGTGTCGACGAGAAGCTCGACATGCTCCAGGAGAGCGTCAAGCCCTTCGACAACGTCACGGTCGACACTTTCGACGGGCTGCTCGTCGACTACTGCCGCGACAACGGCATCGAGGTGATCGTGCGCAGCCTGCGCTCGGTCAGCGACTTCGACTACGAGCTGCAGATCGCGCAGATGAACTACCGCCTGGCGCAGGCGGAGACGGTGTTCATGACGGCCAACCCGCAGTACTCCTTCCTCAGCTCCAGCCTGGTCAAGGAGGTCGCCCAGTACGGCGGCGACGTCGAGGGACTGGTCACCCCCTATGTGGAGGAGCGCCTGCGCCGCAAGTTCGCCGAGAGCGGCTGAGCGGCGCCTGCGGGGCCCACCGCACGGGCGGCGGATGAGCCGGCCGGCGGCCCGGCGCCCGCTGGCGATTTGGGCCCGACCTGCCCGGTCGCTAGACTGACGGTTTGACCGCGGTCCCTTGTTCGCGCGTGCCGCGCGCGGGGAAGGGGCCGCGGCCACGTCCGGCGACAACCCGTGTCGGCCCCGGCCGACCGTACCGAAAGCGCGATCACACTGACTCGTATCGATCCCCGGTCCCCGTTCGCGGTCGACACCCGGCCGCTGGGGCGGCAGCCCGGCAGCATGCGCACCATGACGCGCATGGTGCCCGCACCGGCGTCGCTGGCGACCGGAATGGCCTCCGTTCCCGAGGGCTCCGACGTCGAGCTGGACTTCCGGCTCGAAGCGGTGCTGGAGGGGGTGCTGGCCACGGGCACGGTCCGGGCCCGGTACCAGGGCGAGTGCGGGCGCTGCCTGGACGCCGTGTCGGCCTCTTTCGAGTCCGGCTTCCAGGAGCTCTTCCACTACCCGGAGGAGGACGCCTACGGCCGCCCCGAGGAGGGCGCGGACGCGGACGCCGACGAAGAGGACTACTATCTTGAAGGAGACCTGCTCGATCTCGAGCAGGTCGTCCGCGACGCGACCGTGCTCGCGTTGCCGCTCTCGCCGCTCTGCCGGGACGACTGCCCCGGACTGTGCGCCGAGTGCGGTGTCAAACTCGCCGAGGCCGGCGCCGACCACGGCCACGGCGAGCGCGTCGATCCCCGGTGGGAGGCGCTGCGCAAGCTGGGCCTGGATTCGGGCGACAGCTGAGTTCTTCCCCGCGATCGGCGGGGGTGTACCGGTAAGTGAGCTCCCGCGCCGCGGGGGTGACCCAGGAGGATTGAAGTGGCCGTCCCGAAGCGGAAGATGTCGCGGGCCAACACCCGTATGCGCCGTTCCCAGTGGAAGGCGAAGCGCCCGTCGCTGGTGAACTGCCCCCGCTGCCGCGACCCGAAGCTCCCGCACGTCGCCTGCCCGACGTGCGGCACCTACAACAACCGCCAGGCCGTCAACCCGGCCTAGCGCGCGCACAGGGCGGGCCCGTCCCTGGGGAACCGGGAGCGGGCCCGCCTTTTGGGCTGGGCCGCCCCCAGACCGACAACCTCGAATAAGCTTGACTTCGCGCCGATTCGGGCCCATCCCGAGGTCGTGGTGGCCGCCGATGGCGGTGCGGCGCCCCGCGCCCGCCGCGCAGCGGCGGCCACCACGGCTTCGAGCGACCCTGGACGGCTCGGAAGCGGCCGTGTGCCCCGGCCGGCGGGGCGGCGGGCCGCCGTGGATCTAGGGAGTGAGCGTCCGGTGTCCTTTCAGATCAGTGCGGCCGAGGCCAAGGAGTTCCACAAGGCCATCGGCGTGGAAATCGACGGCGAGGTCCTGGCGCGGGCGCTGACGCACCGCTCCTACGCCTACGAGAAGGGCGGCCTGCCCACCAACGAGCGCCTGGAGTTCCTCGGCGACTCGGTCCTGGGGCTCATCGTCACCGACACCCTGTTCCGCGAGCACCCCGACCTGCCCGAGGGGCAGCTGGCCAAGCTCCGCGCCGCGGTGGTGAACATGCGGGCCCTGGCCGACGTCGCGCGCGGCCTGGGCATCGGCGGCTACATCCGGCTGGGCCGCGGCGAGGAGGGCACCGGCGGGCGCGACAAGTCCTCCATCCTCGCCGACACCCTGGAGGCCATCATCGGCGCGGTCTACCTGGACCGCGGCCTGGACACCGCCTCCGAACTGGTGCACCGGCTCTTCGACCCGCTCATCTCCACGGCCTCCGGCCTGGGCGCCGGGCTGGACTGGAAGACCTCGCTGCAGGAGCTGACCGCCTCGGAGATGCTCGGGGTGCCCGAGTACCACGTCGACGAGAGCGGCCCCGACCACCAGAAGACCTTCCGCGCCACCGTGCGCGTCGCCGGCACCGACTACGGCGCCGGCGAGGGCCGCAGCAAGAAGGAGGCCGAGCAGCAGGCCGCCGAGTCGGCCTGGAAGGCCATCCGCGCCCGCTCGGGGGCCTCCACCGAGGCGCAGGGGTAGCACCGTGCCCGAGCTTCCCGAGGTCGAGGTCGTCCGCGGCGGCGTCGAGCGCTGGGCGGTGGGCCGCGCCTTCGAGGGCGTCGAGGTCCTCAACCCCCGCTCGGTGCGCCGCCACGCGGCCGGCCCCCGCGACTTCGCCGACCGCCTGGCCGGCCGCACCGCCACCGGGACCGCCCGGCGCGGCAAGTACCTGTGGCTGGTGCTGGACTCCGGGGACGCGCTCCTGGCGCACCTGGGGATGAGCGGCCAGCTGCTGGTGCAGCCGGGGGAGGCGCCGGCCGAGCGGCACCTGCGGGTGCGGCTGCCGATGCCCGCCGACGGCCGTGAGCTGCGCTTCGTGGACCAGCGCACCTTCGGGCACCTGATGGTCGCCCCGCTGGTCGAGGCGCCCGACGGGGGCGTGGTCCCCGACGTGGTCGCGCACATCGCCCCCGACCCGCTGGACCCGCTGTTCGACGAGGAGGCGTTCGCCGCCGCGCTGCGCCGCAAGCGGACCGGGATCAAGCGTGCACTGCTCGACCAGTCGCTGGTCAGCGGTATCGGCAACATCTACGCCGACGAGGCGCTGTGGCGGGCGCGCCTGCACGGGGAGCGGCCCACCTCGGGCCTGCGCAAGGCGCAGGTCTCGCTGCTGGTGGCGCAGGTGCGGGACGTGCTCCGGGAGGCCCTGAAGGAGGGCGGGACCTCCTTCGACGGGCTGTACGTCAACGTCAACGGGGAGAGCGGCTACTTCGAGCGCGGGCTGAAGGCCTACGGGCGCGGCGGCGAGCCCTGCGAGCGGTGCGGCACGGCCATCCGCCGGGACGCGTTCATGAACCGCTCCTCCTACACCTGCCCGCGCTGCCAGCCGCGGCCCCGCGGCGCCCGCCCCGCGGGATGACGGTGGGGCCCGCGCGGGGCGGTGCGGGGCGGATCGGGGCGACGCTGTGCCGGGCTGCGGTGCGGGGCGGCGCGGTGCGGACCGAGCGACACGAGAGGGAACGGGGAGGACCGGCCATGGGGGAGACCGGCGACGGCGCCGCATCCGGGGACGGGCGCGTCCGGCTGACGGCCTGGGTGCGCGGACGGGTGCAGGGCGTCGGCTTCCGGTGGTGGACCCGCGCGCGGGCGCTGGAGCTGGGGCTCACCGGCGCGGCGACCAACCTGTCCGACGGGCGCGTCGAGGTCGTCGCCGAGGGGCCGCGCGACCGTTGTGAGGAGCTGCTCTCCCAGCTCAGGGGTGGTGCGACGCCGGGGCGCGTCGACGCTGTCGTGGAGAGCTGGGCACAGTACCGGGGTTCCTCCACCGGGTTCGTCGAGCGTTGAGTATCCTGGTGGGGTGACGCGATTCGCGGGCGCCCCCCGCAGCGTTTCCCGCACGGCGGGAACAGCGGGACCGGGGTGCCTCCGTGCGGATCGTGCGCTGTGTCCTGCCCAGGTCACAGCGTGATTACCGACAGTTCCGTGCAACCTTGACCAGTGACGTCCGCGGTGAGACTCTGGAAGGCAGACCGCGCTCCGAATCCACCCACGAGGCGGGTGGCGCGATCCTTCTCGTGGCTCATATGCGTGTGAACCTCATCTGGTCACTCAGTGTGGAGGACCCACATCATGGCGAAGGCTCTACTCGGCCACGTCGGCGGTCCTGACCCTCGAATGGTTCAGGAGATGCGACGACTGCAGAAGCGGGTACGCGACCTCGAAGACGAGATCGGTCGACTCCAGGCGCGCAATGACCAGCTGTCCGCGTCCGTCGCCGATGTCGCCGTCGGCGCGACCGACCGCGAGCCCGCGCTCGCGTAATATCCGCAGCACTATCACGCACTCGGCATAAAGGGACGCCCCGGCCGCTGCTCGCGCGGCCGCAGGACCGGCGTCCCTTGGGTGCACTTCTCGGGATACTTCCCGTCCTCTCCGCAGTTCCGCCATCGTCATTCGGGGATGTACCCCCGGGGATTTCCCACAATCCTCACCGTGGCGGGCGACTCTCGGGCCGATTGCGGCCTCTTTCCGCGGCCGCTCATGGCACCCTTGGACCCGTCGGTCCGAAATCCGGACCGGAACCGGGAGCACCGGTGACGCCGAGGCCGGAGGGGACGCGGGGTGTACCTGAAGAACCTGACGCTGCGCGGCTTCAAGTCCTTCGCCTCCGCCACCAACCTGCGCTTCGAACCCGGGATCACCTGCGTGGTGGGGCCCAACGGGTCGGGCAAGTCCAACGTGGTCGACGCCCTGGCGTGGGTGATGGGCGAGCAGGGGGCCAAGAGCCTGCGCGGCGGCAAGATGGAGGACGTCATCTTCGCGGGGACCTCCTCCCGCCCGGCGCTCGGGCGTGCCGAGGTCTCCCTGACGATCGACAACTCCGACGGCGCCCTGCCGATCGACTACACCGAGGTCACCATCCGGCGGACGATGTTCCGCAACGGCGGCTCGGAGTACGCCATCAACGGCGACACCTGCCGTCTGCTGGACATCCAGGACCTGCTCAGCGACTCGGGCATCGGCCGGGAGATGCACGTCATCGTCGGCCAGGGACAGCTGGACACGGTCCTGCACGCCGGCCCTGAGGAGCGGCGGTCTCTCATCGAGGAGGCCGCCGGCATCCTCAAGCACCGCAAGCGCAAGGAGAAGGCGCTGCGGAAGCTGGACGCGATGCAGGGCAACCTGGACCGCGTCACCGATCTGACCGCCGAGCTGCGCCGCCGCCTCAAGCCGCTGGGGCGCCAGGCGGAACTGGCGCGCAAGGCCCAGGTCATCCAGGCCGACCTGCGCGACGCGCGGCTCCGGCTGCTGGCCGACGACATCGCCACGCTCACCGGCGAGCTGGAGAAGGAGGAGGCCGACGAGGCCGAGGTCCGCCGCCGCCGCGAGGCCGCCGAGCGGTCCCTGAGCGAGGCCCAGGAACGGGAGAGCGTTCTGGAGGAGGACGCCGCCCGCTCCGCGCCCGCCCTGGCCCGCGCCCAGGACGCCTACCACGGGCTCTCCCGGCTCCGGGAGCGCCTCGGCGCGGTGGCCGGGCTGGCCGCCGAGCGCCACCGCAACCTCGCCGCCGCCCCCGCGGAGGAGCGCGGCGGCCCCGACCCCGAGGAGCTGGAGCAGGAGGCCGAGGAGGCCGCCGCCCAGGAGGAGGCGCTCCGCTTCCGCCTCGAGGAGGCCCGGGAGGGGCTGGACGAGGCGGTCCGCGTGCGGACCGAGGCCGAGTCGGCGCTGGAGGCCGAGGAGAAGCGGATCGCGGCCGCCGCACGCGCAGCCGCCGACCGCAGGGAGGGCCTGGTCCGCCTGCGCGGCAAGGTCGACGCCGTGCGGGGCCGGCTGGCCGCGGGCGAGGCCGAGGTCCAGCGGCTCGACGAGGCCGCCGCCGAGGCCCGCGAGCGCGCCGAGGCCGCCCGCCTGGAGTACGAGGAGGCGGCCGAGGCCTCTGAGGGCTTGGAGGAGGGCGACGCCGAACTGGACGGCGCCCTGGAGCAGGCCCGCGCCGACCTGGAGGGGGCCGACGCCGAACTGGCGCGGCTGCGCGACGCCGAGCGCACCGCCGAGCGGGAGCGCGCCGCACTGGTGGCGCGCAAGGAGGCCCTGGAGATGGGCCTGGAGCGCAAGGACGGCGCGGCCGCCCTGCTCGCCGCGGGCGAGGCGCTGCCCGGCGCGATCGGCGCCATGGCCGAGCTGGTGGACGTCGAGCCCGGACACGAGGACGCGGTGGCCGCCGCCATGGGCGCCGCATCCGAGGGCGTGGCGGTCGAGGGCCTCGACGGCGCCGAGGCGGCGCTGGCCCTGCTCAAGCAGGACGAGGCCGGGCGCGCCGGTGTGGTGGTGGCCCAGGCCGGCCCCGCGCTCGCGCGCGAGGACTGGCCGGAGCCGCCCGAGGGCTGCAGGTACGCCCGGGACGCGGTGACCGCGCCCGAGCGCCTGGCCGGCGCGGTGACCGCGCTGCTGGAGCGGGCGGTGCTGGTCGGTGACGCGGCGCAGGCGCGCCGGGTGCTGGCCGCCCTCCCGGAGCTGACCTGCGTCACCCCTGACGGGGACGTGTTCGCGGGGGCGCTGGTGCACGGCGGGTCGGCGGGCGCGCCGAGCCTGCTGCAGGTGCAGGCCGCCGTCGACGAGGCCGCCGAGCGCATCGCCGCGGCCGACGCCTCCTGCCGGGAGGCGGGCGAGGCCCTGGCCGGGGCGCAGGAGCGCCGGGACGGGGCCGCCGCCCGGGTCGAGGAGCTGGGCGCGCGCCGCCGCGAGGGCGACAAGCGCCGCAACGAGCTGGCGCAGCGGCTCGGAAAGCTGGGCGGGCAGGCCCGTTCGGCCGAGGCGGAGGTGGAGCGGTACGCGGCCGCGGCCGCCAAGGCGGCCACCGGGCGCCAGACCGAGCTGGACACTCTGGCCGAGCTGGAGCAGCGGCTCGCCGCCGCGGACGCGGAGCCCGCAGAGGACGACGAGCCCGACACCGAGCGCCGGGACGCGCTGGCCCGGGAGTCCTCCGAGGCCCGCCAGGCGGAGATGGAGGCGCGGCTGGCGGTGCGCACCTCCGAGGAGCGGGTGCGCTCCATCGAGGGGCGGGCCGCGGGGCTGCTGCGCCAGGCCCAGGCCGAGCGGGAGGCCCGGGAGCGGGCCGAGCGCCGCCGCCGGCTCCGCGCCGAGCAGGCGCGGGTGGCCGAGGCGGTGGCCGAGGCGGCGCGCCTGGCCCTGGAGCGCATCGAGCACTCGCTGGCCGAGGCCGAGCGGGTCCGGTCCGAGGCCGAGCGGCGCCGCCAGGAGCAGGAGGGCGAGCTCAAGACGGTGCGCGCGCGGGTGCGGGAGCTGTCGGTGGAGCTGGAGAAGCTGGTCAGCACCGTGCACGGCAGCGAGGTGGCGCGCGCGGAGCGCCGGATGCGCCTGGAGCAGATGCACACCCGGGCGGTGGAGGAGCTGGGCGTCGAGGTGCCGGTGCTGCTCGCCGAGTACGGGCCGGACGTGCCGGTCCCGCCGTCGGCCGACGCCGAGGGCGATGCGGCGGTTCCGGTGCCCTATGTGCGGTCGGTGCAGGAGAAGCGGGCCAAGGAGGCGGAGCGGAACCTGAACCGGCTCGGCAAGATCAACCCGCTGGCGCTGGAGGAGTACGCGGCCCTGGAGGAGCGGCACGCCTTCCTCAACGCCCAGCTGGAGGACCTGAAGAAGACCAAGCGCGACCTGCTCCACGTCGTCAAGGAGGTGGACGACCGGGTGCAGGAGGTGTTCTCGGCGGCCTTCGGCGACGTCGAGCGGGAGTTCGCGAAGATCTTCGGCCGCCTGTTCCCGGGCGGGGAGGGCAAGCTGGTCCTCACCTCTCCGGAGGACATGCTCTCCACGGGGGTGGAGGTGGAGGCCCGCCCGCCGGGCAAGAAGGTGAAGCGGCTGTCCCTCCTGTCGGGCGGGGAGCGGTCGCTGACCGCGGTCGCCTTCCTGGCCGCGATCTTCAAGGCGCGGCCGTCCCCCTTCTACGTGATGGACGAGGTCGAGGCCGCCCTGGACGACACCAACCTCCAGCGCCTCCTGGTGATCTTCGAGGAGCTGCGGGAGTCGTCCCAGCTGATCGTGATCACTCACCAGAAGCGCACCATGGAGGCGGCCGACGCCCTCTACGGCGTGACCATGCAGGGCGACGGCATCTCCCAGGTGATCAGCCAGAAGCTCGACCGCAAGGCCGCCGAGGAGATCAACCCCTACGTCGCCTGAGGGGACGAAGGGACAGGGCGGCGACGGCGCAGCCGGTGCCCCGCTCCGGCCTGCTTGCCGGCCGCCGGGTTCCCGGGGTGCAAGCGGGAAGGCGGCGACGGCGGAGCGGGGCGGTTCCCCGGGGCCGCCGGTCGGCCGCCCGGCCTCTCGCGGTCCCGGTGATGAGCAGCAACGACGGGACGGCTGGTCCCCCGCTCACTCGCCGCCGCCGGGCGCAGGCGTCCCGGCGGTACCAGCGATGAGCAGCAACAACGGGACAGCCGGTGCCCCGCTCACGCCTGCCTGCCGGGCGACAGGGCCCTTCGGCGCCAGGGAGACGGCGACGACAAAGCGGGGCGCTTCCCCGGTGTCGGCGGTCGGCCGCCGGCCCCTCGCGGTCCAGGAACAGCGGCGACGACGGGACGGCTGGTCCCCCACTCGTGGGCTCCGGCCGGGTGGCGGGCCGCCGGGGTGCCGGGGGGGAGGGACGGCGAGGACAAAGCGGGGCGCTTCGCCGGTGATGCCGGTCGGCTGCCGGGCTTCTTGCGCTCCAGGAACAGCGGCGACGACGGGATAGGCGGTGCCCCGCTCGCGCCTGCTGGCCGGGTGGCGGGCCGCCGGGGTGCCGGGAGACGGCGGCGACGACAAAGCGGGGTGCTTCCCCGGTGTCGGCGGTCGGCCGCCGGGCTTCTTGCGCTCCAGGAACAGCGGCGACGACGGGACGGCTGGTCCCCCACTCGTGGGCTCCGGCCGGGTGGCGGGCCGCCGGGGTGCCAGGGGGAGGGGCGGCGACGACAAAGCGGGGCGGTTCCCCGGTCCTGGCGGTCGGGCGCCGGGCCTCCCATGGTCAGGGGCGGGGGGACGGCAGGGGGCGCGCTCGGCCCGCCTGCCGGGGCTGGCCGGGTGGCCCGCCGCCCAGATTGCTCCCCCGTCTTCGCGTTCCGGGCACACCGGGCGCGCCAGGCGGCGGCAGTGCATCGATAGTGGTGGTATCGCCACGGAATGCGCATTTGCGTGGCGATACCGCCACTATCGATGGGGAACCGGCCCTTGCGGGCCGACGTCCGGCCGGGGCGGCCCGCCGGTCGTCCCGTTTGTCCGGATCGGGAGGGGGTGCGGGCCTCGCGCGCGCCCGGAGCGGCCCCGCGGGCGGGGCGGGCGTGCGGTGGCGGCCAGACCAGAACGGGATTCGGTGTCCTGCGCCCCTTCTACCGGCACACCAGACCCGATTGCGGCACTCTTCGTCACCCCGAGTAAGCGGAAAGGGGTCGAGGTCGGTGCGAGGCCCGGCACGGGCGGGTGCCCCGCCCCCCTCCTGGCGCCCCCGCCCTCCTCGGCGAGCGGACGAACAGGGGCAATGAGGACACCGTGGCACCGAACCGCGTTCTGGTCTGGCCGCGATCGCACCCGGGAGCCGCCAGGAGGCGTCGATCAGCGCGCCCCCGCCCTCCCCGCCCCTGTGACGGTGCGTGTTCACCCAGGTCAGGAGGGAGTCGTCGGTTAAGGGAGGCCCGGCGCGGGCCAGGTTCGGCGCCGCGGGCGCGGGCGGGAGGCGGTCGGCCCCGCCACACCCCTGCCGGGACCGCGAGAGACCCGGAAGCCGACCGCCGCCCCTGAGGAACGGGCCCGCCTCCTCTTCGCCGCCCTCCCCTGGCACCCCGACGACCCGCCACCCGGCCGGAGCCCGTGAGCGGAGCACCAGCCGTCCCGTCGTCGCTGCTCTTCCCGGACCGCCAGAGGCCCGGCGGCCGACCGCCGACACCGGGGAACCGCCCCGCCTCCTCGTCGCCGCCCCTCCCCCTGGCACCCCGACGACCCGCCACCCGGCAAGCAACACCGAGCGGGGTATCCGCTGTGCCCTCGTCGCCGCTCTTCCCGGACCGCGAGGGGCCCGGCGGCCGACCGGCGGCACCGGGGAACCGCCCCGCCACGTCGTCGCCGCCCTCCCCCTGGCACCCCGACGACCCGCCGCCCGGCAAGCAGGCGTGGGCGGGGCACCGGCTGCGCCGCCAGCGCCCTCTCTGGTGACCGGCCGCCCGCCTGTCGGGTGGCAGCGCTACCGAAAGGTGCGGGGCTCCGCCGTCCGGCGGTCGGCCCGTCGGGAGTGTGGAAGCGGGTCCCGTCGGCGTCCGCCGGCAGGGGCTTCGGCGGGGCGGTGGCCACCGTGTATGGGCCTGTCAGGGGAGCGGGCCGCCGGGGATCGGACGGGAGCGACTAAAGTGGACACGTTGACCTGCTCCTTCGCCTCCGGCGAAGCGGCTGGTCAACGGCACCGCGTGAGCGAAGTCCGGGAGGGCGGCCTGCGGCCGCCCGGATCCGGCGCTGCCCCGCAACTGTGACGCCCGCCCTCCGGGGCGGGACGAGCCAGGTCGCCTCTGCGGTGCCGGCGTCCACTGTCCTCGTGGGAGGGACAGTCCGCCTCGGCGGGCTCGGTGCTTCCCCACGCCACAAGCAAGAAGGAGTGCCGTGCGCATCGCACGCTTCACCACGGCGGCCGCCCTGCCCGCCGTGCTCGTCCTGTCCGCCTGCGGCGGTTCCGACTCCGGCGGGAGCGAGGGCTCCGCCGACGCCGGGGGCGCCTACCCGGTCACCGTGAACGACGCCAGGGGCGAGGTCACCGTCGACGCCGAGCCCGAGCGCATCGTCTCGCTCTCGCCGTCGAGCACCGAGATGCTCTTCGCCATCGGCGCCGGCGACCAGGTCGCCGCCGTGGACGAGCACTCCGACTACCCGGAGGAGGCCCCCACCACCGGCCTGTCCGGGTTCACCCCCAACGTCGAGGCCATCACCGAGGAGGACCCCGACCTGGTGGTCATGTCCCAGGACGCCGAGGGCGCCGCGGACCAGCTGGAGTCGGTCGGGGTGCCCGTCCTGGTGCTGGAGGCCGCCACCGCCTTCGACGACACCTACGAGCAGCTGGAGACGCTGGGCGGGGCCACCGGCCACGCGGAGGAGGCCGACGCCGAGGCCGAGCGCATCCGGGACGAGATCGAGAAGATCACCACCGAGACCCGCGAGGCGCTCGGCGACACCGAGTTGAGCGTCTACCACGAGGTGGACGACTCGCTGTACTCGGCCACCTCCGACACCTTCATCGGCCAGGTCTACTCCGAGCTGGGCCTGGAGAACATCGCCGACGGGACCGACGGCGCCGCCGAGTCCGGCGGCTACCCGCAGCTGTCCCCCGAGTTCGTCGTCGAGGAGGACCCCGACCTGGTCTTCCTGGGCTACCCCGGCGGGGACGCGGTGGACGACCTGGAGACGCGCCCGGCCTTCGACACCGTCACCGCCGTGGAGAACGGCGACATCGTCCAGCTCGACCAGGACATCTCCTCCCGCTGGGGCCCGCGCGTGGTCGACCTGGTCCAGAGCGTCTCCGACGCGGTGATCGCCGCCCAGGAGGACTGAGCGGGTGGGACGCGGTCGCACGGCCTGGCCCTGGCTGGCCGGCGCCGCGGCGGTGCTGGCCGCCGCGGCGCTGGTCGGCGTCGCCGCGGGCGCGGCCTCCATCACCCCCTGGCAGATCGTCCACGCCCTCGCGGCGCGGGTGCTGCCCGGGGCGGAGTCCCCGCTCGACGACCGCCAGATGGCCGTGCTCGTCCAACTGCGCCTGCCGCGCGTGGTGCTGGGCGCCCTGGTGGGCGCGCTGCTCGCCGCGGCGGGCGCCGCCTACCAGGGCGTGTTCCGCAACCCGCTGGCCGACCCCTACCTGCTGGGGGCGGCCGGCGGGGCCGGGCTCGGCGCGACCGTGGTCATCGCCTTCGGCGCCGAGTGGTTCGACGCGCCCCGCTCGATGGTCCCGGTGGCCGCCTTCGCCGGCGCGCTGCTCGGCGTCGCCGCCGCCTACGCGCTGGGCCACTCGGCCGGCCGGGGCGGCACCGCCTCCCTGGTGCTGGCCGGGGTCGCGGTCTCCTCGTTCCTGTCGGCGGCCCAGACCCTGGTCCAGCAGCTGCGCACGGACGAGCTGCAGCGCATCTTCTCCTGGGTGCTGGGCGGCCTGGTCCGCAGCGGCTGGGACGAGGTGACCACGGTGCTGCCCTATGCGGTGCTGTCGGTGGTGTGCATGCTGGCCTGCGCCCCGATGCTGGACCTGCTGGCCCTGGGCGAGGAGAAGGCGGTGAGCCTGGGCCTGAACACCGCGGCCGTACGGCTGGCGGTGATCGCCGCGGCCTCCCTGGGCACGGCGGCCGCGGTCTCGGTCAGCGGCCTGATCGGGTTCGTGGGCATCGTCGTCCCGCACATGGTGCGCCGGCTGGTGGGCACCGGGTACCGGCTGGTGCTGCCCATGTCGCTGCTGTGCGGCGCCGCCTTCCTGGTGCTCGTCGACGTCGTCGCGCGCACCCTGATCGCCCCCGCCGAGCTGCCGCTGGGGGTGGTGACCGCCTTCCTCGGCGCGCCGTTCTTCGTCATGATCCTGCGCGCGACGCGGGCGCAGGGCACCTGAGGCGCCCCCTCGGGGCCCTTCCCGGTGCGCGGCCGGGCCGGGCGCCACCCACCGCACACGCACCCTGACCCGGGCCCCCGTGCGCTGCGCGACCGGAACGGGGCGCGGACGTGATCGGATCGCGCCCCCGCATCTGGGAGACTGGACCGCGCCCCCGCCGATCACGACCACCACCGTGCGGCCGGCGCCGGAGCGGCGGTCGTCCGAGCCTGGAGACCGCCTCTCGCCCGCGGGTCGGGGGACCTCGCTAGGAGACTGATGGACTACACGATCTTCGCTGTTGCCGTATTCGTCGTCGCCCTGCTCGTCTTCGGCGGCGTCGTGCTCATCCGGCCGCGCCGTCCCGGGGCGGGCAAGGAGGAGGCCCCGCCCGTCGAGGAGGGCGGCACCACCACGGCCGCCCCTGAAGCGGCCGAGGACGAGGGGGAGCGGTCGGGCGCCGCCACCGCCGAGCCCGAGGTGCTCCCCGAGCAGGCCGCCGAGGCCCCCGCGGCGCCGAGCATCGAGACCCCGCCGCCGTCCGCGGGCCGCCTGGTGCGGCTGCGGGCGCGCCTGGCCCGCTCGCAGTCGACCCTGGGCAAGGGCCTGCTCAACATCCTCTCCTCCGACACCCTGGACGACGACGCGTGGGAGGAGATCGAGGACACCCTCATCACCGCCGACGTCGGCGTCACCTCGGCGTCGCAGATCGTCGAAGGGCTGCGCACCAAGGTCAAGGTGCTGGGCACCCGAAGCCCCGACGAGGTGCGGGCGATGCTCCGCGAGGAGCTGCTCGGCCAGATCGGCGCGGACATGGACCGCACCGTGCACACCGGTCCGCACCAGGGCCGCCCCGGCGTGGTCATGGTCGTGGGCGTGAACGGGACCGGCAAGACCACCACCACCGGCAAGCTCGCCCGCGTCCTGGTGGGCGACGGCAAGAAGGTGGTGCTGGGGGCGGCCGACACCTTCCGCGCCGCCGCCGCCGACCAGCTGGAGACCTGGGGCTCGCGGGTCGGCGCGCCGGTGGTCCGCAAGGACGAGGGGGCCGACCCGGCCAGCGTCGCCTTCGACGCCGTCGCGCGCGGCGTCGAGGAGGGCGCCGACTCGGTGATCGTCGACACCGCCGGCCGCCTGCACACCAAGACCGGGCTGATGGACGAGCTCGGCAAGGTCAAGCGCGTGGTGGAGAAGAAGTCCCAGGTGGACGACGTGCTGCTGGTGCTGGACGCCACCACCGGGCAGAACGGCCTGCGCCAGGCGCGGGTGTTCGCCGAGGTCGTGGACGTGTCCGGGATCGTGCTGACCAAGCTGGACGGGACGGCCAAGGGCGGAATCATCATCCAGGTCCAGCGCGAGCTCGGCGTCCCGGTCAAGCTGGTGGGCCTGGGCGAGGGGCCCGACGACCTGGCGCCGTTCGACCCCGAGGAGTTCGTCGACGCCCTCCTGGAGGAGTAGGCCTGGGCGGAACCGCCGGCGCACACGGCCGCCCCCGCCCGGATCCCCTCCGGGCAGGGGCGGCCGTCGTCGTGCGGCCGGGGGGCGCCGACACCGGTGTCGGCGCCGGTGCCGGCGCCGTTCAGACCAGCACGTCGCGCCGGGCGAAGACGGCGGCCGCCACCGCCGCCAGCACGAGGGGGACCGCGGCGATGACGAGCGTGTACCCGGGGTCCACCCCGTTCACCAGGGGCTCGGGGTCGAACCCGTAGTAGAACGCCGAGGTGAACCGCATCCACTCCAGGTCGTCCACGGTCAGCGCGAAGGTGTCGCCCAGGTAGCCGACCACGGCCAGGAACGCCCCGCCCGCGATGGCGAAGGAGCGCCGCCCTGTCACGGCGCCGATGGCGAAGGCCGCGGTTCCATAGCAGAGCGCGACCAGGGCGGTGGACAGGCAGGCGGCCGCCAGGTGCCCGGCGCCGATGCCCAGGTCCAGCACGGGGGAGAGCCCCAGCAGGACGAGGAACATCACCGCACCGAGCACGGCGGTGTGGACCGCCGACGCGGCGAAGCGCTGCACCAGCAGGGAGGTGCGGCCCACCGGGTAGGCCATGACCAGTTCGAGGGCGCCCTCCTCCTCGTCGCCGGCGACGGCCCGCGCCCCGACGCCGATGGCCGCGACCACCATCAGGACCGGCACCAGCAGCAGCACCGTGGCCTCGATGTAGCCCTCCGGGGAGGTCATGTCGTTCCACCCCATGGCCTCGCCCATCGCGGGCATGGCCTCCACGTACTGCTGCATCAGGTCGGCGGTGTCGGCCATCGTGGGCCAGAACGCGGCGTACATCGCCGTGACCGCCGCCACCGCGAGGGACCAGCCGGCCAGGCCCCGCGCGCGCTCGCGCAGGAAGCGGCCGAACACCTGGACGCCCATGGGTCAGCCCCCTCCCTCGCGGGCCGCCCCGCCGTCGGCCCCGTCGGCCCCGTCGGCCCCGTCGGCGTAGTGGGTGAAGAAGAGCTCCTCCAGGTCCGGCTCGACGGCCGACATCAGCAGCACCGTCCTGCGGGCGGCGAGCTTGACCAGCGCGTCCGGGCTGCCGTCGACCGTGCAGGTGAGCCGGTCGCCCTCGGTCCGGACACCGCGGACGTTCTCCAGCGCCGCGAACTCCTGCGCCTGCGCCTCGCCCAACGGTTCGGCGAACCGGATGGAGAACTCGTGCACCGCCCGTGCGCGCAGGGCGTCCATGTCCTCGGTCGCCACGATCCGGCCGTCGCGGATGATCGCCGCGCGGTCGGCCGCGTCGTGGACCTCGCTCAGCACGTGCGACGACATGAAGACGGTGGCCCCCGCCTCGCGGGCCTGCCGCACCATCGCCAGGAACTCCTGCTGGAGCAGCGGGTCGAGGCCGCTGGTGGGCTCGTCCAGGATGAGCAGCCGCGGCCGGTGCATGAACGCCTGCACCAGCCCCACCTTCTGCTTGTTGCCCTTGGAGAGCCCGCGGACCGGGCGCCGCAGGTCCAGACCGAGCCGCCCGGCCAGCTCCTCGATGCGCGCCCGGGGCACCCCGCCGCGCAGCCGGGCGTAGAACCCCAGCAGGTCCCCGGCCGACCTCCGCCCGGCCATGGTCAGCTCACCGGGAAGGTAGCCCACCTCCCGGCGCAGGGCGACCCCGTCGGTGCGCGGGTCGCGCCCCAGGACCGACACGCTCCCGGCGTCGCGCCGGATGTGGTCGAGCAGCACCCGGATCGTGGTGGTCTTGCCCGAGCCGTTGGGGCCGAGGAACCCGAACACCTCGCCCTCACGGACCCGCAGGTCGACGCCGTTGAGGGCGGTGCGGCGCCCGTAGCTCTTGGCCAGCCCGCTGATGTCGATCGCGGGCGGGGCCCCGCCCCGCGCCTGCTCTGCGGCCATGGCGACCCGCCTTCCCGTGCCGCGCGCCGCGGGCCGCGCGGCGTGCGGAGGTCGAGGGTTTTCGCATCCTCCCCCTCCCATGCACCGGAAGACGGCCCGGCAAACCCCCGCCGGAAGCGTTGACCGGGCCTTAACACGGTCTGGGCCCCTCACGGCCCTGCCCACGGGCCGTCCGCACCGGGGGAGCGCCCCGCGCCCTCCGCGCCCCGCTCCGGTTCCGCCCGTCCGCGACACGCGGATGTAACCGCCCGACCAGATGCTTTACGCGTGCGCAACAGACACGGCTCCACCGGGAAACAGGCCGGGACGATCGTGTCCGTCGAGGTGAACGCGCCGGGCCCGACGACGTGCTCGCATCACCGAGGAGTACGTACACATCCCCCATCCCTGCTTGGAGGCGACCATGGAAGGGCTCGACACGGGCACGACCGCCTGGCTGCTGGTGAGCGCTGCACTGGTCATGCTCATGACCCCCGGACTGGCCTTCTTCTACGGAGGCATGTCCCGGGCCAAGAGCGTGCTGAACATGATGCTGATGAGCTTCGCGAGCATCGCGATCGTCAGCGTCCTGTGGGTCCTGGTCGGCCACAGCCTGGCCTACGGAGAGGGCTCGGGCCCGCTCTCCCCGTTCATCGGCGGACTCAGCGACGCCGGCCTGTCGACCATGATCGGGGAGGTCGACCCCGAGGGCGGCTACCCGCTGCTGGTCGACGCCGGCTTCCAGATGATGTTCGCCGTCATCACCGTCGCCCTGATCAGCGGCGCCATCGCCGACCGCGCCAAGTTCGGCGCCTGGCTGCTGTTCGTCCCGGTGTGGTCGCTGCTGGTCTACTTCCCGGTCGCGCACTGGGTGTGGGGCGGCGGCTGGGTCGGCCAGATCACCATCGGCGGCGCCGAGGTGGTCGACTTCGCCGGCGGTACCGCGGTGCACATCAACGCCGGCGCCGCCGCGCTGGCCCTGACCATGGTGCTCGGCCGCCGCAAGGGCTTCGGCTCGGAGTCCATGAGGCCGCACAACCTGCCCTTCGTCCTGCTCGGCGCGGCCCTGCTGTGGTTCGGCTGGTTCGGGTTCAACGCGGGCTCGGCCTACGCCGCCGACGCCACCGCCGCCCTGGCCCTGGTCAACACCCAGGTGGCCACCGCCGCCGCGACCGGCGCCTGGATGCTGGTGGAGCGGATCCGCTACGGCAAGATCACCGCGCTGGGCTTCGCCTCCGGCGCCATCGCCGGCCTGGTCGCCATCACCCCGGCGGCCGCCGACGTCACCCCGGTCGGCGCGATCGGCGTCGGTGTGCTCTCCGGTGCCGTGTGCGCCTACGCCATCAGCTGGAAGTTCAAGTTCAAGTACGACGACGCCCTCGACGTGGTCGGCGTGCACATGGTCGGCGGCATCATCGGCTCCCTGGCCATCGGCCTGCTCGCCTCGGCCGCGACCGGAGGGGAGAACGGGCTGCTCTACGGCGGCTCCCCGGCGCTGCTGGCGGTGCAGGCGGTGGCCGTGGTCGGCGTGGCGCTCTACTCCTTCGCCGTCACCTGGGTGGTCGCCAAGGTCATCGACCTGGTGATGGGCTTCAGGATCCCGGTCCACGTGGAGACCAACGGGCTCGACCACGAGCTGCACTCCGAGACCGCCTACGCCTTCGACGAGCTGGACGACGAAGAGGTGACCGAGCTCTCCTCGCCGACGCCTCCGGGCGAGGAGGTCGCCTCCCGGTAGCCCCCGCCCCCGCCCCCTCAGCGTCGAGGGGGCGGACGGGGGCACGGGGCCGGGAGGCGCGTAAGGCTGGGCCGACGACGGGGACCGCCCCATCGCCGGCCCAGCGGTGTGTCGGGAGCCGGAACCGGACGCGGCGGCGGCCGCGTCCGGCCTGCGCGGGTGACTCTGGGCGAAACCTGGGCCGCGGTTTGCAAGGAGAAGCGGCGCGGTTCGGTACTCTGACACCCACGGACGGGTCCGACGACCGGCCGCCGGTGCGATCGCCGGCGCTGCGATCTCGTGGAGCGGCCCGCCGTTGTGCGCCCGGAGCCGGGACAGGCTCCCGCGCGCTCCCGTGACCGAGTGAACGACAGCCCGAAATCTCTGCGTGCGCCCGTCGGCACCTGCCGCGGGACGGGCCGAGCGCAAGGGGCCTGGAGGCAAGATGGCGCCGGTGAAGTCCAGCAGACGGCGGTCGGGGCGACCGCTCGCCTACGCCGCGACGGCGGCGGCGGTCGCGGTCGTCGCGGCCGGCTGCAACCTGGATCTGAGCGACCTGCGCCCCGGTGGGGGCGAGGAGACGCAGGACCAGGCCGAACCCGTCGAGGCGGCGCCGGTCCTCGAGGGCGCCCTCGAACGGCTCGCGTCCTCCGACGCCGTCGCGGTCCAGGGCAAGCTCGCCTCAGGAGGCGAGGGCGAGGGGGTCAACGACGCCGCCCTGACGGTCACCTCGTCCGGGGCGGTCCAGGGAACGTACAAGGAGGGCGAGAACGAGGCCGAGGTCCTGGAGGCCGAGGGCCGCCTGTTCCTCAACGCCCCCGACGAGTTCTGGCTCGACCAGACCATCGCCAACCCCGACTCCGACCAGTACGGCGGGTCGTGGGTGCGGGTCTCCAACGGCCAGCTGGGCCTGGACCCGGGCGCGCAGCTGGCCCCTGCCGAGCTGTCCGCCGCGCTGGAGGGCCTGGGCACCGCCTCGGACGAGGCGCGCCTGGAAGACCTCGACGGCACCCCGGCCTACCGGGTCGACCTGGGCGGCGGGGACCAGAACCGGGTCTGGATCAGCGAGGAGGAGCCGTACACCCTCCTGCGCATGGAGATCGAGGACCTGGCCGCCGGCCAGGGCGGCTCCGGCGAGGACTCCGGCGGCGGGGACTCCGGCGGTGAAGAGGACGGCGAGGCCTCCGCGGACGCCTCGGCCGAGGACGGCGCCTCCGGTGCGCGCGTCCAGTTCAACCTCACCGAGCCCGAGGCCGCCGACGTCGAGGGCGTCTACGACACCGCGATCGCGGCGGCCGAGGACGACCTGTCCTCCTCGCGCGACGCCCGCGCCGAGGTCGGCTGGGAGAGCGAGCTGGACCTGTCCTGCCAGGAGGGCGGCGCCTGCACGATCTCCGGCACCGCCGAGGACGGCTCGGACGGCGAGGACGAGGGCAAGGTCATCGTCCGGATGGACGCGACCTTCTCCAACGACGAGCTGGGCGAGAAGAAGTGCGACACCACCGAGACGCTGGAGATCGGCGGCACCGTCGGCGTCTCCTGCGGTGTGGACTTCGCCCTCGAGCCCAGCACCGAGCCCAAGGACTACGAGATCAGCGGCAGCGCCCGCCTCTCGACCCGGGGCCTGAGCTCCAAGGCCGCCGAGGAGATCGCCGGCGAGCTGGAGAAGCAGAAGAAGGCGCTGTCGGAGTCCGGCGGCGGTTCCGGGGGCGAGGACGCCTCCCCGGAGGAGTCGCCCGCCGAGGGCGGCGACTAGCAGCCCGTTTCCTTCGAGGCGGGGCGGGGCCGGC